>JBDLJU010000033.1:0-18731 GCA_039714215.1 Chloroflexota bacterium
CCTCACCGGTCAGTACCGGCAGGTACAGCCGCTCAGCATATTCTTTTACCATGCGGGTCATGCTGAATCGCGGCGCCAGTGTGCGGATGCACTCTTTGGTTTTCTGCACCCATTCTTCTGGCAGCAAATCCCCTGCACGGCGGTCGTAATATAATGGAATGATTTCTTTCTCAAGTACCGTGTACAGGCTGGCAAGGTCCTCTGCGTCCTGCTGGGCAGGATCAGGGTAATCTTTATCTTCGCCAATTGCCCATCCGTTGCTGCCGTTGTACCCCTCCCGCCACCAGCCATCCAGCACGGAGAAGTTTAGCACGCCGTTCAATGCCGCCTTCTGGCCAGATGTCCCGGACGCTTCATTCGGCCGCCGGGGGGTGTTTAACCACACGTCCACGCCCTGAACGAGGTACCGCGCCAAGTTCATATCGTAATCTTCCAGGAAAACCAGCCGCCCGCCGTTTTCCGCAGCTTTGACCTTGCGGTACACCTCCTGGATGAGCAGCTTTCCAGGCTCATCCGCCGGGTGTGCCTTACCGGCAAAAATAATTTGAACCGGACGGTTAGGCTGATTGATCAGCTCTAAAAGGCGTTCAAACTCAGTCAAGATTAAATTGGGACGTTTATAGGTCGCAAAGCGGCGGGCAAACCCGATCGTCAGGGCGTATGGGTCCAGCAAAGTCCCTGAGGCAATTATCTGCACCGGATGGACGCCGTCATTCAGCCATTGGTAACGGGCGCGCTCACGGATGTAGGCAACCAGTTTCCGTTTAAGATGGTGGCGCACCGCCCAAAGTTCTTGGTCGGGAATCTCGAGCACAGCCTCCCACATTTCGGGGTTGTCCTGGTTCTCGCGCCAGTTACTCGGCAGGTATTGATCGAAGAGCACCCCCATCCGCCGAGCCAACCAGGTACCAGTATGCACACCATTGGTAATATGGGAAATCGGCACTTTATTTTCTTTCTTTTCAGGCCAGAGGAAGTTCCACATTTTGCGGGCCACCTGCCCGTGCAATTCTGACACCCCGTTGCTGTACTCAGAAAACCTGAAAGCCAGAATCGGCATGCTGAAGACCTCGCCCCAGGCGACCTCGTGGCGCGCCAGATTGATAAACTCATCCCGGTCAAGCCCGAGCTGCGGCCATAGGTTTGAGAAATATTTGTCCACCAGCCAAAGCGGGAACTCGTCATTGCCTGCAGGGACGGGGGTATGGGTGGTAAATATCGAGCTCTTGCGGACCTTTTCAATCGCCGAGTCAAAGGTGTCTCCCCCGGCGACCAACTCGCGGGTACGCTCCAGTCCTAAGAAAGCAGAGTGCCCTTCATTCATGTGCCAGCCCTTGGGGTGATGCCCCAGCACACGCAAGGCCCGCACCCCACCAACACCCAAGATGATCTCCTGGGAGATGCGCAGTTCCATATCGCTACTGTACAGGCGAGCGGTCAGCAGCCGGTCTCCCTCAGAATTGGCTTCCACGTTTGTGTCCAGCAAATACAGGGGGATTCTTCCAACGCGCACTTCCCAAAGGCGGGCAAAAACCTCTCGCCCAGGGAGCTCAACTGAAATAGTCAGCGGCTTTTCGTCCTCATCGAGGACTGCCAATACCGGCAGCTCATCAAACTCGATTGTTGCTTTGTCAGCAATCTGCCAGCCATCCTCGGTGATATGCTGGGTAAAATACCCCTGAGTATAGAAAAAACCAACGCCAATGAACGGCAAACCCAGGTCAGATGCCTGCTTGGCATGATCACCAGAGAGCACGCCCAAACCACCGGCATAAATTGGCAGGGTCTCGTGCAGGCCAAACTCTGTAGAGAAATAAGCCACCGAGCCATTGTTAAAGCCAGGGTGAGCGGATTTTGCCCAGGTATCATCAGCCTGCATATAGCGCTCGAAGGCCTGGATCACTGTCTCAAAATACTGCATATAATAGCGGTCATGGGTCACCGCGTTCAGCCGGGTGCGGCTCACCGTACGCAAAAAACGCACGGGATTGTGATAGGTTTCTTCCCATAATCGGGGATCGATCCATGAAAACAACCGCTGGGCATCGGGGCGCCAGGTCCACCACAAATTGTAAGCAAGATCAGACAAAACAGAAATCTTGTTGGGCAGGTCAAAATTATTTGATGGCTGGCCGCGAAATTTGATCATTTAATTACCTCTGAAAGCCTTTAAGTTCCGCACATTGTAACACCCCGGCCGCATGCCAGGAAGGTGCTGTGCCTTCAATGATATAATACCTTAGTCCTAAACCAAATCACACAAATCAATGATGGTGAATGAGTACAATAGAGGAAATTAAAGCTCGTTTAGATATTGTGGAAATTGTTTCCGAGAACGTCCAATTAAAACGTTCTGGGAAGAATTTGTCCGGGTTTTGCCCGTTCCACGACAATACGCGCACCCCTGCATTTGTGGTTTGGCCGGAAACCAACACCTGGCGATGCTTTGGACAGTGCGATGAGGGCGGAGATATTTTTAAGTATGTGATGAAGCGCGAAGGCTGGGATTTTCCCGAAGCGCTCAAATTCCTCGCTGAGCGTGCCGGTGTAGAACTGAGACCTTTAACCCCACAAGAAACTATCCAAAAAGAAGAAAACCAGCAGCTTCGGGATCTCCTGGAGTCCACGGTGACATTTTACCGCCACCAGCTCCGGCATCATCCCGAAGGGCGAACAGCCTTGGAGTACCTGCACAAACGCGGCCTCACCGATGAAACAATCGACACTTTCGAATTGGGCTATGCACCCCCAGGTTGGGAAACCAGCCACCCCCAGCTGCTCGAAAAAGGATACACGGTGAAAGACCTGATTGAAGCCGGAGTAGCCTCTGAACGAGATTCTGGCGGGCTATATGACCGTTTCCGCAACCGGGTGATGTTCCCAATCCGCGATGGCCGCGGCCGGATGGCCGGCTTTGGCGCTCGCGCCCTCAGCGATGAGGACATGCCCAAATATCTCAATTCACCCCAAACTGTGCTCTTTGATAAAAGCTCCCTGCTCTACGGTTTTGACAAAGCTCGCAAGTCGATCCGCGCTCAAGACCAGGTCGTCATCGTAGAAGGCTATCTGGACGTGATTGCGCCTCACCAGGAAGGCTACACCAACCTGGTTTCCCCGATGGGGACCGCATTGAACGAGGTACAGCTCAACCAGCTAAAACGCTTAACCCGCAGGATCGTCCTCGCCCTGGATGCCGATGCCGCGGGGGAAAAGGCCACCTTGCGCGGCTTGCAGGTTGCCAGAGAAACATTAGGCCGAGAAAACGAAATGGTCTTTGACGCCCGCGGTTTGCTCCGCAGCGAAGCCCGCCTGAAAGCAGATATCCGCGTGACCACCCTGCCCGACGGCCTCGATCCAGACGAAGTAGTCATCGAGGATCCGCAGAAGCTGCAAATGCTGATCGATCAGGCGAAACCAATTGTGATCCACGTGATGGAAACCCTGGCAGCAGGTCAAAATTTAGACGATCCCAAGATCAAAATTGAGATCAGCGAGCAGGTGATACCATTAATCCAAGACCTGCCCAGCGCAATCGAGCGGGACACCTACATTCAGCAGCTTGCCCGCCTGCTGCGGGTAGATGAGCGCACTTTGCTCGCCGACCAGCAAGGCAGCCAGGGACGTCGCTCACGAAAACCAATCCGCCGGAAGCCGCAGGTTGAGTCAGACCCCGCTGCAGAACACACCCCACCGGCAAGCAATGATCTTTCCGAGCTGCTGCTTAAACTTGAGCAGCACTGCCTCTCGATCATCCTGCGAGAGCCAGAATTCATCTACAAGATCAACCGGGCGTTGAAACAAGGCAACCTCCCTGCGGTCACGGAGAATGACTTCACCCATACCGGGCACCAGGAAATTTTCAAGGTATCGCTCAATGCAATCGATCAGGACAATATCGAACCGGCAAATTACGCGCTCGAAAACGTGCCATTCAGCCTGCTGGAGCAAACGGATCAAATCCTGGGGCATTCCAAAGACTTTAAGCTCAAACAAGATCAGGTGATTGAAGATCTCCTCCGCAGCATCCTGCGGTTGAGAGAATACCACCTGAGAGATAACAACAACCAACTCCGATTCTTATTAACAGATGCGGAGGAGATTGCCCCTGATCGAATCCCAGAATATCACCAGGTAATCCAACAAAATAGTCTGGTATTATTTAACATTCAAAAAGCTCTCGCGAAACCGAATATTAAAAATAATGGTTCTTAACTCACACACGCCAAGAGGAAAGAAGTATGTCAACTAAGCCCACACAGAAACGCCCTGCGGAAGCAGTTGATGACGAATTGATCGGGGACAAACTTAAGCATCAAACTAATTGTGAAGATCAAGAGAAGATAAATAAAATAAAATCCACCCCAAAAAAATCAAAGATAACGACACCCGAGATTGTCCAGGCTGCAGAAAAAAAACTAAGCATGGAAACCGGAGATGATCCAGTCCGCCTGTACCTGAAAGAGATCGGGCGGGTGGAATTACTTCACGTCAATCATGAATTTTGGTTGGCGACTCAGCTGGAAGCACACACCCATTTAGAGACTACCCGTGCGGAACACACGATCGCCAAACGGGGCAGATGCACGCTCAATGCAACCTTCCGCGCCCTGGTCAGTGATTTGGCGTTATTCTGGAAGCACATCCTCGAGGACACCAACGACCTGGGATTCGAGCCTCCCGAGTTTTTAAAGATCCTTGATGAAGCCCAATCGCTGCATTCCTCCTGGCACCTCACCGAGAAAGCCTACTTACGCCGCTTCTTGAACAACGGTTTATGGGCAAAAAATGATGATTGGGATTCGATTGCGCGGACAGCCTTCAAATTATTTATGATCTGCTACCTGCTGCCCGAAGAAACCGGCAGAAACCTGGCTGAGCATTACCAGGAGAAGAAAAAATTACCCTCCAAACGGACTTTTATCCGCTGGATACCGGATGAGGAAGACCTGATTGCCCAGGTGCAGGCAACCGAGATGAGAGCAGAACTCGCCCAGGAAGCAATTATCAGCGCCAACCTGCGTCTGGTGGTTAGCATTGCCAAGCGTTTCGTCGGCAGAGGTTCTTCATTTGAAGATTTGATCCAGGAAGGCAACATCGGGCTGCTGCGAGCAGTAAATAAGTTTGATGTCACCCGCGGCTTCAAGTTCAGCACGTATGCCACATGGTGGATTCGCCAGGCGATCACCCGCTCAATCGCCGATCAGGCCCGCACGATCAGGATACCCGTTCACCTGCTGGAATCTATTCAACGCTTGATGCGCTCACAGCGCGAGCTGACCCAGGTATTGGGGCGCGATCCCCGCAGTGAGGAATTGGCCTTAGAATCTGGTTTCCTGGAACAAGAAGACGTTACTCAGATCAAACAAAGTATTGAAACCGAAGAGGACCTCCCAGCCGCGCTGCGCCGAAAATGGAACCGGGCTACCGCCAAGGTTGAGAAAACCCTGCGAACCGCAGAAGAACCAATGTCCCTGGAAAGCCCGGTGGGCACCGGGGACAACAGCCAGCTCGGTGATTTTATCGAGGATAACGACGCCCTTGAGCCGATGGACGCTGCCGCCCGTGAAATGCTGCGAGAACAGGTCCATTTTGCGCTTGCCGCTCTCACAGACCGGGAGCGTGAGGTGTTAGAACTACGCTATGGGCTGCTTGATGGCAAAGACCACACCCTCGAAGAGGTTGGGCAGTATTTCAAGGTTACCCGGGAACGCATCCGCCAGATTGAGGCTAAAGCGCTGCGCAAGCTGCGCCACCCCACCCGCAGCCGTGATCTACGCGATTATTTATCATAAGTTGGGAATCACGAATTCCGATCACTCAGCACGATAAGAAACAGCCGCTCAATTCACAAAGCGGCTGTTTTTCTGTCCATTGTATTATTTTCAATGTGGTTTAAATTACCGAGGTTGTGTCCCTCACCATCTGCAAAATCTCATGGGCAGACTGCAGGGTCCCCTCACTGACATCCCCAAGCATCAACGCCAGCTCCTGCAAGCGGTCATTTTCATTCAAGGTTTTAATCGTGGTAATTGTGCGTCCTTCATCCACGATTTTGTCCACCTTGAAATGCTGGTCACCGTAGCCGGCAAGTTGAGACAGGTGAGTGATGCAAAGCACCTGGTGCTCACGGCCCAACTGCCATAATTTGCTCCCCACGACTGCCCCCACCCGGCCGCCGATGCCCTGATCAATTTCGTCGAAGATCAGCGTGGAGGTTTGGTCTGCCTGAGCGAGCACATTTTTTAATGCCAGCATCAAGCGGGCGGTCTCACCACCCGAAGCAACTTTGACCAATGGCTTCAGCCCTTCTCCCGGGTTTGGCGCGACCATAAATTCCACTGCTTCGAAGCCATTTGAATCAAACGCAACCCTGGAGTTTTCGTCCAGAACAATTCCATCAGCATCCGGTTTGGTCCGGAAATCTACGCCGAACTGAGCCTGGTCCATACGTAAGTCTTTTAATTCTTTTTCAATGCCTCGGCTCAATTCTTCAGCAGCCTGATGCCGGTGAGCAGATACCACCAGGGCTTTCTCCGCCAACCCTTTCAAGAGTTCCGCTTCCTCAACCTCAAGCTGTTCAATGCGCTCCTCTGCATGGGTGATCGCATCCAACGCTATCTGAGCATTTTCACCAAACGCGATAATTTCCGGAATGGATTCGCCATATTTTCGCTTGAGATTGTGGATCATATTAAGGCGTTCTTCAACTTCTTCCAGGCGGGCAGGGTCATACTCAATCTCACCCAAATAACCGCTGATCTCACGTGCCAGGTCTGTGACCCCATCAAACAGCTCCTGGGCAGTCTCACTCAATTGGGTACGGGTTTGATCTACCTTTACCAAAGATTCTAAAGCCTGTAAGGCGATCCCCAAGCGGTCTGTGGCAGAGGACGAATCCAAATCGCTTTCATCCAACGCAGCCAGGGCAATATTTGCCTGGCTGGCCAGATTCTCCGCATTAGCCAGGCGAGTACGTTCTGATTTTAGGGTATCCTCTTCTCCGGGTTCTAAACCTGCCGCGGCGATCTCATCCACCTGGTAGGTGAGCAGCTCCAAACGCCTGGCAGCATCTTCTTCAGATTGACGCAGGTTGACCAGCTCTTTACGTACATCTCCTAATTTGGTAAACACATCCCGGTATGCTGCCAAATCCGACTCTACCCCTGCAAAACGATCCAGCAGATCGAGATGACTTTTAACCCGCAGCAGCGAGAGATGTTCAGACTGACCATGCAGGTCGATCAGAAGCTCTCCAAGCGCACGAAGCAGCGAGAGATTGACCGTACGGCCATTCACTCGGGCGATATTCCGCCCTTCCCGCCGGAACTCCCGCCTGAGGGTGAGATAATCCTCATCATCCAGCAAATCTTCTTCACGGAGGATCTGATGGACCTGTTCTCGTACTTTGGGCATAATCTTGAAGCTGGCTTCAACGCTGGAGCGTGCTACACCGGTTCGGATCACCGAAGTATCTGCACGCACACCCAGGAGGGTTTCAACCGCATCAATGATGATCGACTTGCCCGCGCCAGTTTCCCCGGTAAACACAACCAGACCAGGGCCGATTTCCAGTTCGAGCTTATCAATGATCGCGAAGTTTTCAATCCGTAATTCGAGCAGCATTGGTTTACCTACGTAATTTAATTCCAGTCATGTTTGTATACGTTGTTACCGCTGCCAAGACGATAAAGATAGCCGGCCACAATAAATAACTCAACCAGAATATTTCCCAGCTAAGGAAGAAATTTATCAAGGAAAAAGTTTGGGTTAGCAAGCCACCGACCACTACCCCGGCGGTAGCGACTACCGGCATGCTTTTCGAGCGCCGCCGCTTGATTGACCACTGAACCGCCCTGGCAATATATGTCCCCGCGATCGCTCCTATGAAAATGATGAAAAAACCAATTCGGGTAGAGATCAGCGTACCAATGAAACCAAGGCAGCCTGCCACCAATAAGGCAACCAGGTAGTCGTACCATAAAGCTGAAGTATACGCCCGGTTGAAGTCCCGGTTGCGGTCCTTGATACAGTCCTTACACTTATATCCGGTTGGCGTGTGGACTGCACAGGAGGGGCAGATGTAGTTATCACATGTGTTGCAGCGCAGTGTAGCTTCTCGAGAGGAATGTCGGTAGCAGTAGTTTGGTGAAGAAGACATGATCAGCGATTACCTCCAACAGAAGGATTTTGATCCATCAAAGAAACAAGATTCTTGTAAAAATAGCCGCCTTCCTGGAAACGCACCAGGCTGGTGACATACTCACTGGCGAAGACTTCTACCCGGTCGCCTTGCTCCAGGGTCGTGGATGCCTGACCGTCGGGGCTGATGATGGTGCCGTGATCGGACAAGACTTCCACATTTACAGTAGATCCCTCGGCGAGCACAATCGCCCGGTCAATGGAAAGGTGCGGAGCAACCGGGAGGAGTAAAATATTTCGGATGGTCGGCGGCAAAATTGGGCCGCCTGCAGCAAGTGCATAAGCTGTCGAGCCAGTTGGGGTGGCGACAATTAACGCGTCGGCGACATACACAGTCACCGCCTCGCCATCTAAACTTGCTGAAAGGTGCACCGGCCTTAGATTCTCGCCGCGAGCAATTGCAGTTTCATTAAGCACATCCCAGCTTCCAAGACATTCGTCACCTCGCCAAACTTTGGTGCGCAGCATCATCCTGTCTTCGATCCAGTAATCACCCATCAACAAACGGTCCAGTGCAGTTCTCCAATTGTCAAGTGAGAGTTCGATCAGGAAACCAAAACTTCCCATATTAATCGGCAAGATCGGTACCTGCACGGGAGCGCATAAATGACCAGCTCGCAATACAGTACCATCACCCCCAAGCGTGATGACCAATGAAAACTCTCCCTGCTCTACCCGATGGCGGAGACCCTCATCGTTCAGGTAACCAGATACAGCTGAGGCACCTTTACTTAATAAATATTCACAGACTTCAACCGCCTGCTCTTTTGAATGTTCCACAAGCGGATGGGCCAACACAGCAATATTCTTTTCCGTGTTTATCATTTTCGAATCCATATCGGTATTATACGCTAAACCGAGATTAGTTTAATAGCCTCTGGTCACAAATGTTGGTATAGCCGCAGCTCCGGCAGCGAGCCAGATGCTGATGTGACCGGGCAATATTTTTTCGCCGGTCATCCCGGCGGATTTCAGTGAGCAGGTCAAGTAAGGCATCCTCAAGGTCCTGGGTATACTCGATAGAAAAATTACGGTGCTGGTAATGGATGATCCCATAAGGCGGACGTGTGCCAAACTCACGTTCAACCAGCAGGCAGTAGGCAGCCAGCTGAAAGATATGCGAATCGTATGGGCTCTCGGGGCGGCCGGACTTTACTTCTACCGGGATGACAAATCCATCTTGTTTCACCAGGTAATCCGGTCTGCCAGTGATCTCAGAGACTGGGTCATAGAGAGGTTTTTCAAGTTTCTCCCAGGTGCCAGTATCTGAGTAGATCACCTGCCCTCCTGGAAGCCCGGCAGCCTGCATCTTTTTCCTGGAGAGGAAAAAGAGCACCAATGCCAGAAATAAGAAGACCAGCCCTAAAAAAAGCTTCACAGGATTTGCGCCCCAAAGTTCCAGATCAAGAGCACGATCGCGGCGAGCAGCAGCACCGCCGCCGCGATCCGCAGGCATCCCGCAGACATCACTGCCCGGCCGTGCTCCCGATGGATTTGACTGCCTGCGGCCAGCTCTGCAGTATTCTCTGACGCAACCCCCTGGCGTTGATATTTCCACGCCTTGCGGCAGTAGAGGTAGGAGCCAATTTCAGAAGCCCGGATTATACGCATGAATCAGGCCGTAACTACGCCTCATCTCCATTTACTATCTGGAGGTTTTCTTCTGCCTTAAGGATGGTTTGCTCCAGGCGCTGCTGGCGCAGGCTGAGGGTGATATCGCCGCGGGTGCGTTCCACAATCCCGCGGCTGATATCCGTCAGCCGGCGTAAGCCCATGGTGACTGCATCAGGGTAATCGATCGTCACCAGCACGAGGTAGATTTCATCCATGTGGTTGAGCAGCACCTCGGCTTCCTGGGAGTGTCCGCCCCGCAAGATATCCAGGCAGCGGCGGCGCAGTTCCCCGATGGTTTCAGCCAAACCCTTAAGGTAGGTGGCAACTTCTAACCCGAGGTCTTCAGGTGTAGGCAGCGGTTTCCCGGTCACCAGGGCAGCGACGATATTTGCTTCAGCAAATTCTTTCAACGCATCCTGGGTATAGCCAGTGAAGTACAGGTTCGGGTGCTGCTTGACCAACACCGAGGTCAGCGACTCAGCCAGCTTGCGCGCTTCACCCAGCTCCAGTTCAACCTTGTCGTGGTCCTCGCGGTGTACCGCCCGGATCGCATGAGCGCAGTGACGGGTGAGGGTGCGAGCCTTTGTCAGGGTTTGATCACGCGCTTCTGTGATCGTGTCGAATTCAGCACGGACTCGTTCTGCGATTTCTTCTAGATGGTCCATATTACTCGCTTTCGGGTTCATCTTCTTGATCCTGGGCTGGCGGATTGAATAAAAAGTCCGCCAACGACTGCTTCTGCGGGACCTTGATCTCGCCGAAGGCGGCTTCATATTTCGTCAGGTTCTCCGAGAGCGCTTTGAGCATCAGTTTTGCGCTCAGGGGCGACATCAGCACTCGGGAGACCACGCTTGCATGCGGATCGCTGGGCAGCAGACGGGCGAAATCAAACATGATCTCCGAGGGAGTGTGCGCGATCCGCACCATGTTGGAGTAATTCGCATCCAGGTTGCCAGGGACACGCAAGCGTGGTGGGCCTCGCCTTACCGGTTTTTTTTCAGCTTTAGCCATTATTGATCTCCTGCAAGCAGTCTAGAAGGGAATATCATCGTCATCCACCGGCTGATTGCTCGGTGCCCCGCCGCCCTGCTGCTGGTAACCGCCGCCATCCTGGCCGCGGGAATCCATGAACACCACCCGGTCGGCGGTCAGCTCAAAATTTGCGCCGGAGGTGCCGTCTTGACGTTGATACACTCTCGGACCGCCAGTTTCTGAGTCCGGGTTCAAGCGCCCCTCGATCAGCACCTTGCTGCCGACTTTGAGGTACTGGTTGCAGGTTTCAGCCTGCCGTCCCCAGGCGGAAATGCGGAACCAGGTGGTTTCCTTGACCTTCTCACCGCTTGATTTGGTGTAGCTGTGGTTGGAAGCCAGGTTGAAGTTGGTCACCGGCTGTCCGTTGGGCAGGTAGCGCATTTCTGGGTCACGCCCTAAATTTCCAACTACGATTACTTTTTGGTATGTCATTGTGTTCTCCTTTCCTTAGACATGTTGAATAAGACAGATGAAGAGTTAAATAAAATAAAGACAGCCGCTGCCTTTGCAGCTCGAGCCATCTTTTTAGCCAATCGGGTGCGGGATAGATTCCGCATGGTTTCCTTTCCAGGTAGTGGCTGTGGTTAATTTCGAGCGTATCCCGCTCGCGCTGGGTTAAGTTCACTAGCCTGTTCGAATTAGAACAATTGTACACTAAATTATTCTTTTTGTAAAGTAGGAATTTTTATAATCCTGATTTTTCCGCCCAGGCCGCCGCCCGCTGGAACAAATCAGGCAGCGATTTCAACCCCTCCACCGGCAGGGAAAGCAGGCGCTCATCAGCCAGGCAGGGATTGGCATACAGGGCTTCCGAGATCGCCGGCCTGACTGCCTGACGATGAAAATCCCCTCGACGAATGTAACCCGCAAAGACAATCTCGATGCCATACAACCAGACATTGCCCCACTGGTACGGCCCCGCCAGCAAAGTCTCACCAGAAGCCGGGTTGTGGATCCCCACTGGCCCCTTGGGTAAGCGGTCGATACCCAGCGCGCCGATGGAAAACAGCTCGCTGCTGACCGCGGTGCGCTTGCGCCCTTCCAGCCAGACCTGCTGCTCGCAGTACTGCTGGTGTCCGTCCTGTCCATGCAGGGTGAGGGTTACTGACTCTGACAGGTCAGTTTTTAGCACCAGGCGCTCCAATGGCGACCAAAGCTCTGGCAGGCTCCACTCCGCCGGCATACGGTAGAGTAAATGAAGGGGTTCTCTTGCGTTTACTGCCTGCTTGATCGCCTCCCTGCTGCGGGTCACCAGGGCGGAGGTGAAGGCAAAAACGTACAAATCCTCCTCCCCGAATACGTCCCACTCCGTGCGCTCAGGGAGATAGACCTCCCGCTGGATGATCTGTTCAGGCTGTTTCCTCAAGCTCCGGATCAAACTGCGCCGGCTGATCAGCTGGGCCACGGGGATGCAGGTCCGCCCACCAATCACGGGGAAATAGCCAGCTGAATCGGAAAATCCCGGGGAAGTGGAGAATTGATGCGGCACGCGATTGTCGGTGAGGCATCGGAGGAAAGCCAGCGCGGCGAGGTTATCTGCTGCCCGCAGGCGGATACGGTCAAAGCTGTTGAGTTGGGGAAAACGCCCAGGTTGAGCTGCTGCCCGGCTGGCCTCTTCGATCCCAGCTTGCACCAAACTCGGTTCACACTTTTGGATGAGAAAATCTGATGGTTTCTTCATTATCCCTCTTCTCAAGCATACAAACCCCCGCTCAAAGCGCACCCTGACATTTGTCCTGTGTTTTTAGGGACAAATGTACCTAGATGAGAAAATCAAATCCGCTATACTTTGGTTGTTAGTTATTCGCATATGCGAATACTCCTAACGCTTTCTCCTTGGTGATTGATTAAAGAGAAGACGGAATGGTTCTCCCCATTCCGCTTTCTCTTTAAGGAAGCAGCTCGTGGATTACCTGCTGGCTGAAATTGATTGAAATCGGATCCTCCCCCGTAGTTCGCACATAAACGCCAAGAGCACCCTGCCCGATAATCCGGTCAACGATGCTGAATAGATATTTTCCGTTGACAAAAAATCGGATCTCCTCCCCAGATGCCCAAACCGCCAAACGAGTCTGCCCGGGGAAGCCGATTGGGATTACGGGGTCTTTGAGCAGCGGTTCCAACACCACCCCGCTGCTGCCGTGTACCTGGACTATTTTGGCCTGTCCATCACAGGAGATCGCAAAGCGGAAATGGTCCAGGCGGTCGTTATCCACCCTTACCATCAAACCATACTCGTCCCCAGTCTGACAAAAATTGATGTCGGCCGTAATCTCAGAATAAAAATCTGTCAGGATTGGGGTTTCACGAATCGCATAGATCATCCCGGGGGGCTGATTAACTGCCAGGGTCAGATGATCTTCAGAAAAGGTAATATTTCCAATACTGCCGGGAAAGGTATACCAGGCTTGTTCAACGGATAACCCGTCCGCAAGAATTATCTCACCAATCTCAGGCCGCAGGTCTGGTGTTGGAGTGCGCGGCAGGGTCGGCAGCAGGGTCGGGGTAGCAGTGAGCGGAAACCACACCGGCGTTGCTGTCTGCGTTGCAGGCTGTGTGGCAGAAGCCAATGCAGTTGGATCGACAGCCGGCACATCGCAGCTCGCTAACCCCAATCCCAGCAGCACCAACGCGAGGCCACACGCCAGAACAGACTTATCCATCTACCCTGTTCACCAATTGATCACGCTCTGGTCCAACGGAGATCCAACCTGCTGTCACGCCAACTTTCTCCTCAATAAATTGAATATACCCTTTTGCTGCCTCGGGGAGATCATCCCAAAGGCGGGCATGCTGCACATCCTCACTCCATCCGGGCAGTTCTTGATAGACCGGCTCAAACCCAGTTAAATCGGTCAGCCCCATCGGGAGACTGGCAAACTGCTGCCCATTTTTCTGATAGGCGATACAAACCTTCAGCGGGTCAATCCCGGTGAGTATATCCAGCTTGGTGATTGCCAGATATGAAAAACTGTTAATCCGGGCAGCATATCCCAAGAGCACCAAATCCAACCAGCCGACCCGGCGGGGGCGCCCGGTGGTGGTGCCAAACTCATCCCACGGGTTGGCTCCGGTACCGCGCAGGCGCACGGCAGTATCGCCATCCAACTCAGTAATGAATCCGCCTTCACCGACCCGGGTTTGAAACGCCTTGGTTACTCCAACAATCTTCCCAACCCAAGCCGGACCGACCCCCAGGCCAAGCAGCGCGCCGGCAGCAGTTGGGTTTGAGCTGGTCACAAATGGGTAGGTGCCGTGGTCCAGGTCGAGCAATGTGCCCTGGGCGCCCTCTGCAAGCACGTGCTCTCCGGCACCCAAAGCCTCCGCGATCAACTCGCCGATGTCGGCGATGTGCGGCTGGAGGACGCGGGCATATTCCGCATATTCGGCAGCGACCAGGTTGGGGTCCAGCGGCTCAGCCCCATAAATTTTGGCCAGCTTTTCGTTCGCCAGAGCTACGTGGGCGGCGATGGCATCAGCAAATTTTTCCTGGTCGAGCATCTCCCCAATCCGCAGGCCGCTCCGGGCAGTTTTATCCGTATAAGCCGGGCCAATCCCGCGCAGGGTGGTGCCGATCTGATCTTCACCGCGGGAAGCTTCCTGGGCAGCATCCAGGGCAAGATGAGCGGGTGTGATGATATGCGCATACGGGGAAATTTTTAGGCGATCCGCATTAACCTCCACCCCGCCCTCCTGGAGCAGATGGACCTCTTTCAACAGGGTATTCGGGTTGATCACCATGCCATTACCCATCATCCCAACAGTGTGTGGGTGCACCATCCCGGAAGGGATCAGATGCAGCTTATAGATCTTCTCGCCAACAGTGACAGTATGACCGGCATTGTCACCGCCGCTGAAGCGGGCCACTATTTTAGATTTGGAGGCCAATAGATCTACCATGCGGCCTTTGCCCTCGTCCCCCCACTGCGCTCCTACAACAATATCTAACGGCATGACTTTCTCCTTGTAGATAACTTTCCAAGTGATACTCTCATTATACCGCTGCTGGATTAATTTCAAAACTGAGATAAAATAATCCCCTATCAAATTCTGAAAGAAAGTGTCTATGCGTACATTTATTCGATCAAAAATTCATAAAGCGACCGTAACCGATGCGAACCTGGAGTATATTGGCAGCATCACGATTGACCCAGAGCTGCTGGACAAAGCCGAGATGCTGCCTGGCGAAAAAGTTCTGGTGGTCAGCAACACCTCCGGCTCCCGTTTGGAGACTTACATCATTGAAGGCGAGCGCGGCAAAGGCTGCATCTGCGTCAACGGCGCTGCCGCCCATCTGATCCAACCGGGGGAAGAGATCATCATCATGACCTTTGAGTCTTCCGAAAACCCGGTGGAGACAACTTTTATCCTGGTGGACGAGAACAACCGCTTTGAAAAGTACCTCTAATTCCAACCTCCACAAAAATTTCAAGTCCTAAATTGAGTAATCCCAGTTAATTTCTCCGACTATGGAGAAAAGCCCCAACGAATCCACAGATTGTATTCCACCACTTTCTCAACTACAATGAGGAGTATGATCACAAAGAAAACTGGTGTGCTTGCCAAATACGGGCATCTACTTAATTTGCCCCCCCATTCCCGGCCCGTGACCCTGCTGGAGGGAGATACTCCGTTGATTCCGGTACCACGACTGGTCGAAGACCTGGGCGGCGGCTTTGAACTTTACGTCAAGTATGAGGGGCTCAACCCAACCGGTTCATTCAAAGACCGAGGCATGACCGCAGCGATCAGTGAAGCGTTCGGGCGCGGGGCAAAAACAGTGATCTGTGCATCAACCGGCAACACAGCGGCTTCAGCAGCGGCCTACGCAGCCCGCGCGGGGATGAAGGCAGTCGTTATCATCCCGCAGGGCAAGGTGTCCGCCGGAAAGTTATCTGGGGCTGTCGCCTACGGTGCGGAGGTGATCCAGATAGACGGATCATTTGATGATGCTTTATCTATTGTCATTGAAATTACCGACAAACATCCAATCGCCCTGGTCAACTCGATCAACCCCTACCGCATTGAGGGACAAAAATCCTCAGCTTTCGAAATATGCGATGTGCTGACATCCGCACCAGACTGGCTGTGCCTGCCGGTTGGAAATGCAGGCAACATCACTGCTTATTGGGCGGGTTTTGAACAGTATCATGAAATCAAGGGCACCGGGCTGCCCCAGTTATTGGGCGTGCAGGCCGCTGGTTCTGCCCCGCTGGTTTTGGGTCACCCCATTGAACAACCGGAGACGGTAGCAACAGCTATCCAGATCGGCAAACCAGCCCGCGGCGAGCAGGCCCTGGTGGCCGCTGAAGAATCTGGCGGGCGGATCATCGCCGCCACAGATAAGCAGATTTTAAGCATGCAGAAAACAGTAGCACAAACTGAGGGGATTTGGGTCGAACCCGCATCAGCTGCCGGGCTGGCAGGTTTGGCAAACGAGATCACCAGCGGCAGCATAAACCCAAAAGGAAAAAGGATTGTGGCGGTGTGTTCTGGGCACGGCATGAAAGACCCAAACATCATCACCCAGTCGATGGGAAAGCTGCAGGTTATCCCCCCAGATTTGGGGGCGTTAGAAAAAAATATATTTCAAAAGTAACGATTTAATTGTTTTGGACATTCTCATGAAAACAATCCGCGTAAAAGTTCCTGCCACAACAGCCAACCTAGGCCCCGGTTTTGATGCGCTCGGGCTGGCCTTGGATTTATGGAACGAAGCAGAATTCTCTTTCAGGGATGAAGGCCAAGTCGGAGTAAAGGTGCACGGCGAGGGGGAGGGAAAGCTGCCAACCAATGCGGAAAACGCGGTTTCAAAAGCAGCTCTGCAGCTCTTTGAATTAGCAAATCAAACCAACTATGGCATCCAAATCAACTGCTTAAACCGCATCCCCTTGGGATCCGGATTGGGGTCTAGCTCTGCGGCCACCCTGACCGGTATGCTGGGGGCTAACGCCCTCCTGGATAACCCATTCTCTGACAAAGAAATATTGCAATTTGCGATTGAGAACGAAGGGCATCCGGACAATGTTGCTCCCGCAATGCTAGGTGGGTTAGTTGTATCCACCCCGCACGAAGGCTCTTTTTTATCGGTCGATCTGCCGGTAATGCCCATCCAGGCCACAGTGGTGCTGCCAGATTTCGACCTGCCGACAAAAGAGGCACGCGCTGTTTTACCAAAAGAGGTGGCTTTCTCAGACGCCATCGCCAATCTCAGCTATGTTTCCCTCGTAACAGAGGCATTCCGCCGCGGCGATTTGGATCTACTGGGTAAGGCAATGAAAGACAAACTGCACCAGCCCTACCGTTTGCCGCTGATCCCCGGCGCGCAAGCTGCCCTGGAGGCAGCCCAAAAAGCGGGTGCTGCGGCTGCCCTCTCAGGAGCCGGGCCGAGTGTGGTGGCTTTCTCTGCTGATCGCGATCCGTTGATCCGTGAAGCTATGCTAATGGCCTTTGCCGATGCGGGCTTGGAGGCTCGGGTGTTTGAATTAGGAATTAGTCAAAATGGGGCAGAAGTTAAGACTGGACTGATAGACAATTAGTAAATCAAATTTTGTTCGACCAAACAAAACTGAGCCGGAAACAACTTTCCGGCTCTCGTTTTATTAACTCACTTTTCGTAGCGTTTCTTGATGTTCGGGACCAGGTATTCCTCGAAACACCGCTGCATGCCAAAATCTGGCGACCAGCCCCAATCTTTACGGGCGGCGCTGTCTTCGCAGTCCATCGGCCAGCTGTCGATGATCTTTTGACGTTTGATGTCGTTCTGATAGCCAAGCTGAGCATCGGGGAAATATTTGAGCACCTCCTGGCGGAATTCCGCGGCCGAGAGGCTGAAGGCCGAGATATTGTAGACCCGCCGGCTCAAATTCTCCGCAGGGGCATTGGAAAGATCAATTGTGGCCTTGATCGCATCAGGCATCGCCATGAACGGGATCGTTGAGTCTTCACGCACAAAGCAGTCGTAGGGCACACCCTTGGCCGCGGCGTGCAGCATCTCGGGGCCGTAATCGCTGGTCCCTCCGCTGGGTACGGTAAAGGCGCTGATCAAACCCGGGAAGCGCAGCGCCCTGAAATCGATTGTCACCGGCCGGGATTCGGCCAGCTGCTTGAAATGGTCGCTGAAATAAATCCCGAGCATCTCGCAGTACAGCTTGTTGGCGCCGTACATCGTCGTCGGGTAGTTCCACTCCCATTCTTTCACCCGGGAAAATTCTGACTTGGTTTCCAGGTCGGGCATCCCGTAGGCGGCTATCGAGCTGGGGAAAAGGAACTTGACCGGCTTGCCGCGAAAATCTGACTGCTCGGCGGCCAATTCTAAAAGCAGCAGGGTACCCTGCACATTGACATTATGAGCGGTCACCGGGGAGAATTCTGCGCTGGTCGAGAGCAGCGCTGCCAGGTGGAAGATGGTATCGAACTCATATTCACTGACCAGGGTATCAAGCAGGGTCTTGTCCACGATGCTGCCCTTGATATGGGTCACTCGCCCAGCAAGCTCTGGGGGGCAGTCCTGCAAATCCAGGGTCACGATCGGCAATTCTGTGTTTTCCACCAGGTAATCCACGAGCGCATGCCCAATCTCTCCGCATGCCCCAGTGATCAATACAACCTTTTTTCGCATATCCTATCCTTTATTCAGTGATGTGAAAAAGAATTATAAAACTAATCTGCGTAAAAAAGGCAGAGGTGGGTAATCTCCTCTGCCTTTTTGATTTTTTCTAAAACCTGTTCATTTACTAGAACAGACCAATCACCTTGCCTGTCTCGAGGTCCAGGTCTACATCGTAGAACGCTGGGCGGGTGGGCAGGCCGGGCATCGTGCTCATTGTACCCAGAAGCGGGAACAAGAACCCAGCGCCAACAGAAGCGCGGATATCTCGGATTGG
>JBDLJU010000034.1:0-18058 GCA_039714215.1 Chloroflexota bacterium
CAATAAGAACGGGGGTTCGCTGCCCGTGATCCAGCTCTGGGGAGAAGCCTGTGTCCAGATTTCTGGGACTTCATCTATCGTACCGCCCAGGAGAGACTCAACATAGGATGCGATATCTTCCCGTCCCTCTGCCAGGGTGGGGTAATCGAAGACGCCGGTGAATGCTGCCGCGCCAATGATTTTGATCTCGGCTGACCAGGGGTGCGGGCATGCTGTCAGGAAGGTCTCGGGTTGGTCTACCACCGCCAGCATGCTGGCAAGTGTGCCGCCAACTGAGTGCCCGATTACGACCAGGTGTGATGTATTGAAACCAAATTCCTCTGCATTGAGCTGCATCCAGGCGGCAGCACAGAATACATCTTCCACAGCGTCAGGATATGTGTAATCGGGGTAGTCTCGGAACTCCACCGCAACAGAGGTGAATCCCTGTTCGGCGAAGTGATAGCCCCACGAGAGCATTGCAGCTTTGCTGCTCCCACCTCCGTGCAGTAAGATGATCGTGGGGTATTGGTCAATAGGCACTGGGGGAATATAAATATCCAGTTGATGTTGATCGCTGTCGTCTGCAATGTACTGCTGGTTTCGGATTTCTGCAACCTTTGGGGGTTCAGCGGTCGGTGTTGGAGGTATTGAATCTTCAATGCCATCAGGATCTATGGGGCCGGCTTGATTCCCCCCAGGGCCTTCACCTTCAGATGCCTCCCCTCCACAGGCAGATAAAATTAATCCAAATACTAAAACCAGAAATGTGATCTTCAGATTTTTTTTCATTGCATCCTTTTCGTAATTAGTTTTGGTTCAATCAAACTCGGACTCCATCCAGCAATTATTGTAGGGCTTTTTTTTGCTAATTGGATTAATTACCGATGAGAAATAATAAACTCCCCTTTTCGGGGGAGTTCATCGTAAGAAATCATAATAATCTACAGATTGTAAATTTCGCCGTACTTGGTCTTGAGGTAGTCCATGTATGGCGCGATCGTCAGCGGGGCTCCGGATATGCTTTCAACCAGTTCGTTGGCGGTGAACTTGCTGCCGTGCTGATATATGTTGTCTAGCATCCAGCCATGCAGTGTGCCGAATTCGCCTTGCGCAATCTGGTCGGGGATCTCAGGGTGGGCACTGAGTGCTTTATCGTAGAACAGGGAGCTCATGATGTTCCCCAGGGTGTAGCCCTGGAACATCCCGCCGATTGCCCCATAGTACCAGTGCACGTCCTGCATTGCACCATCAGTATCGTCGGGAGCGCGCAAGCCCAAATCCGATTCGTAACGGGCGTGCCAGGCCTCGGGTAAATCTTTGACCTCGAGTGAACCTTCGAGAAGCTGAAGCTCAAGATCGAAGCGGATCATCACGTGCAGGTTGTAGGTGACTTCATCAGCATCCACGCGGATCAATGAGCGAGAGACTTTATTGATTGCTTTATAGAACTGGTTGAGGCTGATCTCCTTGAGCTGCTCGGGGAACAGCGCCTGGGCTTTGGGCAGGTAGTGGCTCCAGAATCCTTTGCTCCGCCCGACGATGTTTTCCCACAGACGGGATTGGCTCTCGTGCACGCCTGAGGAGGTCCCGCTGGCCAGCGGAGAACCCTCAAATGCAGGGTTAATTCCGAGTTCATACATCCCGTGACCGGCTTCATGGAGGGTGCTGAACAGGCCGTCTCCTAGGTCGTTTTCCTGGAAGCGGGTGGTGATGCGGATATCTCCCAGAGAGAATTTGGTCATGAAGGGGTGGTGGGTGAGGTCCTGCCGGCCGCGCTCAAAATCGAAGCCGTAATCTGTGATGATCATTTTGCCCAGCTCGGTCTGCAGATCAATCGGGTAGCTCTTGAAGAGCACGCTGTTATCAACATCCTCTTTTTCCGTGATGGATTTAACCAGCGGAACCAACTGCTCGCGCAGTTCAGCGAAGACCTTCCGGACTGAGGTGGCTTTCATCCCGTAGTCGGACTGGTCGATCAGCGGGTCTGCAATATGCTCGTATCCCGGGAAGCAGTTGGCCATTTTGCGGCTGAGGTCGAGCGTTTTCTCCAGGTTGTCCTGCACCGCGGCGAAGTTGTTATCGGGGCGGGCAGTGGTCCACACCTGGTAGGAGTGGGCGCCGTGGGCGTAAAATTCCCCGATCAGGGCGGGGGGAACTTTGATTGCCAGGTCGTAGTTTCGGCGGGCAACCCGCACCAGCGCAGCGTCATCCGAGTCGTAGGGCTGTTCTGCTGCCCAGGGATCGAGCTGGTCGAGCAGCTTGCCAATCTCAGGGTCAATCGCTTTTTCCTGCGCCTGCTGTGCAAGCATCGACATCTGCCTGCCGCGGGCGGGAGCGCCGCCAGGGGGCATGTAGGTGGATTGGTCCCAGTTGAGCAGCGAGCCAATCGCGCCGAGGTCGCTGACTTCCAGCAGTTTTGCTTTTAATTGCTCGAGTTGTTTTTCCATTATCGTCTCCGAAGAGTAATTTTTTTGTTTAGATCACGCCGAGCTTTTTACCGACGGTCTCAAAGGCGGCCAGGCCTTGTTCGAGGTCGTCGCTGCTCAGGGCGGCAGAGATCATCACCCGGATGCGGGCGGTGCCGCGCGGCACGGTGGGGAAACCGATCGCCATACCGAACACACCGGCGTCGTACAGCTCGCGGCTGAACTGCTGGGCAAGCTTGGCTTCACCAAGCATTACCGGGGTGATTGGGGTGACGCTCTTGCCGGTATCAAAGCCGAGCTTCTTCATCTCAGATTTGAACAGGTCGGCATTTGCCCAGAGCTTGTCGACCAGTTCGGTCGATTCTTCGAGCAGGTCAACGGCAGCCAGGCAGGCAGCCACATCGGGGGCGGTCATCGCCGAGGAGAACAAGAAGGGACGGCCGCGCTGGTGCAGCCACTCGACCACCCGGGGGTCTCCGGCGGCCACGCCGCCGACCACGCCAAAGGCTTTCGAGAGCGTGCCGACTTCGACATCGACCTTGCCGTGCAGGTTGAAATGGTCGACGATCCCGCGCCCACCTTTCCCGACTACGCCTTCGCCGTGGGCATCATCGACCATCAAGATCGTGTCGTAGTTTTTGGTGACCTCGTAGATCTTGTCGAGGGGGGCAAGATCGCCGTCCATGCTGAAGACGCCGTCGGTGATCACCATCGCCCGGCGGTACTCACTGCGGTGGGCTTTGAGCTGGTCGTCGAGGTCCTGGGGATCGGCGTGCTTGAAGCGGATGATCTTGGCGCGTGAGAGGCGGCTGCCGTCAATGATGCTGGCGTGGTTGAGCTCGTCGGAGAAGATCACGTCTTGTTTGCCGACCAGGGCAGGGATCACGGCCAGGTTGGCGGTGAAACCAGACTGAAAGGTGATCGCCGATTCGACGCCTTTGAACTTTGCCAGACGCCGGTCCAGTTCAACATGCAGGTCCATTGTGCCGGCAATTGTGCGGACTGCGCCGGGGCCCACGCCCATCTTGTCAGCAGCATCTTTGGCAGCCTGTACAATGCGGGGGTGGTTGGCCAATCCGAGGTAGTTGTTGGAGCACAGGTTGAGGACGCGTTTGCCGTCTACGTCTAACCAGGCGCCCTGAGGGGAACCGAGCGTGCGGATGTGGTTGTATAAGCCGGCATCGTGCAGGGCTTGCAGTTCATCATCGATCCAGGCAAGTTTGTCAGTCATCTAATTTATCTCCTTGTGTAAGGTCCAAATCTCTTCTTATCGAAGCTTTGCTTCGATTGAATCATAACAGCAGGCCAGCCTGCGGATATGATCAAAGTCCGGGTAAAGTATAACTGAAAATGCTCGAAACTCCGTTTTGATTCAGGAGAAGATCAGATGCATCTTCACCACATTGGAAAGAGTGAGTTTTATGAACAAGAGGTGCCCAACCAATATGGGTTTAGGGCGGGGGCTGAATGCAATGGGTTAAAGAAGGTTTATTTATTGTGGGGGCAGCGGCCCGCCCACAGCTTGAGCCACTCTCCCGGGAAATCCTGTGGTAAATATCTTAGTGCAAAAGATCAGCTTTTTGATCTTTTGCAGAATCGGTGCGGAGCACTGATTGGGGGAGGGGTTTGGGGTGGGGGTGTGACATATAAAATCCATTGAACCGAAAGTTCGGCTGTGGTACAATTCATGGCGCTCTGGAGGACCTTCAGAAAGCTGGAGTACCCTTGTTAGCGCGAGGTCACGCACTGGAGGGGTGGCCGAGTGGACGAAGGCGTCTGTCTTGAAAACAGATGTAGGTTAACGCCTACCGTGGGTTCGAATCCCACCTCCTCCGCTGATCAAAAAACCGAAGGTTTTTTGATTCAGGAGAATATCTAACGATATTCTCCATGAGAACCTAAGGGTTTTCAGTTTAAGAGATTTTCTTACGAAAATCTCTACAAAAAACCGTAAGGTTGGTGAGTATAAGGGATTTTCTTCCGAAAGTCTCTTTGACAGCCAAAAAGGTTGTGAGTAAAAGAGAATTATTAGCACAATTCTCCAAACAAACCGAAGGTTTGTCAATACGGGGAGGTCGCATAGTCTGGCTTAGTGCGCCCGCCTGCTAAGCGGGTTCCGGGGTTAACCCGGACGAGGGTTCGAATCCCTCCCTCCCCGCCAGAATATCTGGTATAATTTTCCGCTGCCAGAAACATCGGCATCAAAACAGGAGTTTGTTCCCTGTTTTGATTAAGTCGAAGCTTCGCTTCGACCAGATGCCCTCGTAGCTCAGCTGGATAGAGCGCTTGCTTGCGGAGTAAGAGGTCGCGTGTTCGAATCATGCCGAGGGTACCATGACCAAAATGACCACATTCGTGGTCATTTTTATTTAATCGAACTCCGTTCGGTTTGATAAAAAGTTTGGGCTTGCTCAAACTTTTTATTGTTTAATCTCAACCTGGCAGCCAATCAGCAGATCGGCATCCAGCGGGTAGTGGTTGTCTTCATCCGGGGTGTGCTGGTGCCGCCAGACCTGGGCGATGAAGGGGCTGAGCCGGGCCTGCTGGTCAAAGTTCCAGGCGGGTGGGGTGCATTCTGGGCACCAGTGCCCGCCTTTGAGCACGCTGTTGGGGGTCATCTGAAATTCATGACCGAAAGCGCATCCCCAGGTCAGCGGGGTATGCAGATCTCCGGCCTTCATCTCTTGTGCGAGGCAGGCCCCGCCGCGGAATTCGGCAGCGCTGTGCATGTCTTCGAGATCGAGCTGGCCAGCGGGTTTGGCTTCGTCGTAGCCGTGATCGAGGCGCAGGTGGTCGTCCCAGGTTGGGGTGGGCTGGTCCTCGGCTCCCCAAGCGGGGATGCTCTCGAAGCTGGCCTGGTCTTTATAAAAGGCGGCGAATTTTTCCGGGTCTTCGGCTGCCCAGCGCATCGTCGAATCTTCGCTTTCGAAGGCGAGAGGTTTAAAAACCTTTTCTTTGATTATTTTTTTGGGGATCAGCCGGGTGAACGCTCGCTGCATCCAGGGCGTATTGGCTTTCAGGTCCTTGAAAAAATCATCGATGCCGTAGTGCTGGTGGTCGAGGTAAGCGTTGAGCACATCCGAATCCTGGTACCACTGGCAGTGGAAGTTTCGTAAGGTGAACCACCTGCGCTCGAAGACATCTTTCATTTTTTGCCCGGTGGTGATCTCTATCGATTTGCGCAGGAAATCCCGGAACACGCCGCGGGATTTAGCGCCGCCCCCGATGTTGTAGAAACGCCTCCAGAAGTCCTCGGGGAGGTCTTGCCCGGTGGCATTGACCAAAACCCTCCCGGCATCGGGCAGGCTGCAGGCTTCGAAACAGGTATCCAGCGGCATGTGGAACATGATTGGGACTGGTTTGGTTTCAGTCGTTAAGATAAAGGTCTGGCGCAGTGAGACCCAATATTTAAGGCCGGACTCGGCTACAATCCGCTCGGCTTCGATCTTGGTGCAGGCGTAGTAATCGAACACGCTGGGCAGCACCGGGTCACCGGTCCGTCCAACATGGATCGGGGCCAGGCGGTCTCCGGTCTCGGCGACGGTGCCGATGTTGACCAGTTTGACCGTATCCGGGTCTGGCTGGGCTTTGATCGCCCGCACAATATTCTCCGCCGCTCCGACGTTGACCCGCCAGGCGAGATCGGGGTCGTGGTCTGCCAGGGGTGGGATTACTGCCGCGGCATGGAGTACATAATCGGCCCCGTTGACTGCCCGGAGGACATCCTCGTAGTTGGTCAGGTCTCCCCAAATGATATTAACCCCATACTGGTCGGCGTAGGGCTGTAATTTTTTGCAATTGGCTTCGGTTGGGAGGTCGAGCAGGGTGAGGTTGACCCGCGCTTTTTGCTCAGGGGTGACAAACATTTCCAGGGCTGCTCCGCCCATATTTCCACCCGCTCCGGTCAGGAAAACATTAATCTTTTCTTTCATAAGTAGAGGATAAGGGAGCAGAAGGGCACAAGCAAGATGCCGCGCTTCACCATTTGAGTTGAGGAATGTCAGGGATTAATTATGACAGATGTCACCTGCGCAAGGCCAGGATAGGTAAGGAAAACTTGCGTATTTGAGAATTTTATAGGGGTTGCCCTGCACCTTGAAAAACGCTACAATACCCACATGGAAACCAAACAAGGCCCGATATTAGTTGTAGAGGATATGGATCAAATTCGCACCTTGCTGGAGGTGACCCTGCGTTTCGACGGCCATCCGGTAGAGTCAGCCTGCAACGGGGTGGAAGCTTTGGAAAAGATCAAAGAGACTCGTCCCGTGTTGGTGATCAGCGACATCCTCATGCCCCAAATGGACGGCTTTGCGATGGTCTACAACCTGCGTACCAATCCAGAGACGCGCGACATACCGGTCGTGTTTTTGTCTGCCACCTATGTGACCAGGGAAGATAAGGCGTTTGCGCTCAGCCTGGGTGCGGCCCGCTTTTTAGAGAAGCCGATCGAGCCAGCCGAATTTTTACTGACCATCGGCGAGGTGCTGGCTGAGGGCAGCAAGCCGCTTTCAGATCCGCTGGCAGAACCAGCGTTTTATGAGGGCTACAAACTTCGCCTTGAAACCAAGCTGCGGCAGAAGAACCAGCAAATTGAACGCACGAGGAGCTTGCTGGCAACGCTCTCAGAGTCTCAGAAACCAACTTTTGAAACCCTGCTGGCCGAATCCCTTGAGCACCGCACGCAGATTATCAAAGAGCTGGAAGAGATCATCCAGACGCTAAAAACTCTTGAAAACAAGGACTGACTCAACTACATAATGAAACCCACCTTAGAAGATCTTAGCGCCATGGCGCGCGGAGCTGGTGAAATTCTACGCGCTGGCTTTAATCAAAAACATCAAGTGGCTCTAAAAGGGGAGATTGACCTGGTCACCGAAGTAGACCAGCTTTCTGAAGACTTCCTTTTAAATGAAATCAAACAGCGTTTCCCAGATCACAAGATAATTACTGAGGAGAGCGGGGTGGTGGAAAATCATCCCGAGCATACCTGGTACCTCGATCCACTTGACGGGACGACCAATTTTGCTCATGGTCTCCCAATTTTTTCGGTGTCGATTGGCTACGCTTACCAGGGAGAGGTGGAACTGGGTGTCGTCTACGACCCAATCCGTGAAGAGCTGTTCAGCGCTGAGCTTGGCAAAGGGGCCTGGTTAAATGAAAAACCAATCCGTGCTGGCAATCAAAGTGAGCTAAAAAACAGCCTGCTGATCACAGGTCTGCCCTACGACCGCTTTACCAATCCGGATAACAATTTGGAAAATTTCACCAGGTTTGCCCTGCAGGTGCGCGGTTTGCGCCGCCTGGGATCGGCAGCGCTGGACCTGTGCTTTGTCGCGGCCGGCCGGGTGGATGGATATTGGGAAGTCAGGTTAGAGCCATGGGATCTTGCTGCAGGAAAATTGATCGTTGAGCAGGCTGGGGGAGTGGTCACCAGGCGCGATGGAAGTGATGACCTGCTGACCCCGCCATGCAGTGTGGTTGCTGCCAATCCTGCGCTTCACCGAGAGATGGTCGCTGTGCTGCAGCAGGATCAATCCGCAAAGCAATAAGATTTCCGGTATACTATTGCCATTGAAAAAAGAACGGAGACTGGTCAGTATGCGGTTTAAAGCAAAATTATCCCTGGCGATGGGCTGTACGGCCCTGGTGATTGCAGCTTTGGGGTTTGCCATTTCATCAAGCCACGCACAAGACGAAATCGATGGAGATGTCCTTCGGGGCGGTCAGCTCTATTACGCATGGGATCGGGTCCTGGAAGTGCCCCTGCCGGAGCGCGATCAACCAATCTGGAAAGAGGTTGCCCCAGGGCTGGATTATGATCCGCATACCTGGCGGTGTGTTACCTGTCATGGGTGGGATTACCGGGGTTCCGAAGGTGTCAATCAGAGGGCGGTGGTTAAGCGCTCTGGGTTCCCCGGGTTGTTTGAGATGGTCGCTGAGCCCGAAAAGAAGATCACTTCGTGGATTAATGGCGTTCGAAATTCCGGACACGATTTTTCAGAATATTTTTCAGACCAGGATTACAAAGACCTGAGCGCATTTTTATCTGCTGGTTTGATTGCTCCAGATTTTATCGCCGATCTGGATACCCGTTTGGTTTCGGGAACCTTGAGTACCGGTGAAGAAATTTATATTGAGATGTGTTTGTCCTGCCATGGCGTCGACGGCGAAAAAATTAACTTCGGTGGGGCAGTTGCCCCGCTGTATTTAGCCGACATCTCTTTGCACAATCCCTGGCGGGTCTCGCACGTGGTCCGTTTTGGTCACCTGGGGATCAATATGCCCGCAGGTGAGGTGGTCGATGTCAGCTTCAGCCAGCAAATAGACTTGCTGACTTACACGCAAAGCTTACCGCAGGCAAAGATCATTGGCTCTGAGGAGTACCCGGTGATCGAATACGACAGCCAGGCAGATACCGCCATGCTGGCTTATGGGGCAATCAGTTTGATGGTGATTGTGGTTGGCGGCACTTTTTTGGTGATGAAAAGATACCAGAAGATGCAGCAGCCTTGACACTGCAAAGCGGATAGGTTATGCTTCTGCGCGCCTGGGTGGGTCCGGCGCGGCGGAGCTTTGCGAACCTCGTCAGGTCCGAAAGGAAGCAGCGATAAGTAAATGCCTCTGGGTGCCGCCGGGTTACCTACCCAGGCAATTGTTTTCTAATGGATTGGTTGACCAACCAATCTTTTTATTTTAACCAACGAAGTTCGATATTATATTATGTGCGGATTGGGGTGAGTTGGTTGGCCTTCGGGGCAGCCTTTCATGGTGGGTATTTTCTGATAGAATCTAGCTTATGAAGAACAAGCGGATTTACCTGATCGCCGTGATCGGGGTGGTGATTGTCCTTACAGTTTTTGGGTTGTCGACCCAAAAGCAAGTAATCCTTAAATTGGAAGGTCAGGAACTGCTGGTTACCACGCGGGCATGGCAGGTAAAGGGTGCAATCAGGAAAGCCGGGATTGTACTCCAGGCTGAAGACCAGGTGATCCCTGGTCCAAACGCATTCTTAAAAAACGGGTCAGTGATTGAGCTTGCCCGGGCAGTGCATGTCGTTCTGGAGATCGACGACCAGGTAACCGAAATCACAACTCCGCTGCGCACCCCTGCAGAATGGGTTTCCGCAGCCGGATTCTCCCTGGGGGAGCACGATCGAATCTTGATCGATGGGCAGCGCACACCGGCAGATCAAATTATGGTTTATCAGGAAAATTATCTGCTGGAGCTGCAGCAAGCGGTTCCAATCACCTTGCAAACTGAAGGTGCCCAATGGGAAATTAGCTCCGCAGCGCCCACTTTGGGAGAGGCCCTGTGGGAAGCTGGTTTTGTCCTGGCGGAAAGCGATCAGCTCTCGCCGCCGCCTGAAACACCCCTGACCGGATCGATGACCGTACAGCTCACCCCTGGGCGGATGATCACGGTGCTCTCTGGGGAGGTCAGCGTGCAGGTGTATACCTCGGCGGAATCTGTGGGAGCAGCCCTGGCCCAAACCGGATTTGCCCTGCAGGGTCTCGATTACAGTGTCCCTGCGGAAGATCAGGCGATTCCAGGGGATGGGCAGATTCGGGTGGTGCGGGTGACCGAAGATGTGGTGATCAACCAGGAAACAATTCCCTACGCGTACGATTTACAGCCTGATGACGAGTTGGAGCTGGATCAATTCCGGATTATCCAGGCCGGGCAGGTTGGCCTGCGGGCCGAGCGGCTGCGGGTGCGGTATGAAGACGGAGTTGAAGTCAGCCAGCAGGTCGAAGATGAATGGCTGGTTCGCGAGCCGGTCACCCGGATTCAGGGTTACGGCACCAAAATTGTGGTGCGCACCCTGCAGACCCCAGAAGGACCCGTGGAGTATTGGCGGGCGGTAGAGATGATTGCTACATCTTACTCCCCGTGCAGATCGGCCGGTGAGCCGGGTCGCTGCTACCCGGGCACATCGTTGGGGCTGCCGGTTGAGCGCGGTGTGGTGGCGGTGATCTATGAATGGTTCATCCCGATGGGCTGGCATACGGTTTATGTGCCAGGTTACGGGCATGCGGTCATCGCCGACGTTGGGGGCGGTATCCCTGGTGAGTACTGGATCGATTTAGGTTTTACTGATGATGATTACGAGTCCTGGTACCGGCGCACAACAGTGTATTTCACCTTGCCAATCCCCCCAGAGCACGAAATTGTATACATTTTAACGACCAAGTAGTCCCGGAGAAAATGAAGAATCGATTAGGTTTGCTCTTGATCAGCGTAGGGTTGATCCTCTTGTTGGGGTTTTGTTTGGCGGCCGGTTTACCGCGGCTGCAGGAATTTTGGGATCAGCCGCTAGGTCCGCAATTGGGGTTTGAAGGCACTCTGGCCGAGCCGGAGGCGTTCACCCCAACAGTGCTTGATTCCCCGGAGTTGACTGTAGGTCCGGTAATCACCAACACCCCAGAAATCCCGACACTGACTCCGGTAATCATCCCCACATTCACTCCAGAAGTTTACTGTGGTGAGACCCGCCAGATGATGATCATGGTGGCGGGGATTGATACCCGGATGGATACTTATAATCACGGTCGCGCAGATGTGATCCGCATGGTGCGGGTCAACTTTACTATTCCTCAGGTGACGGTGCTGTCTTTCCCGCGTGATTTATGGGTCGAGGTTCCGGGAATTTCAGACCACCGCGATATTACCCATTCGAAACTTAACGAGGCTTATTTTTACGGATCTGAGGCGATGGGGTACTATGATGGCCCCGGAGCAGGAGCAGGCCTGCTGGCACGTACAATTGAAAAGAACTTTGGGGTGCGGGCTGACAATTACGGGGTGGTTAATCTGCAAACTTTAGAAGCAATCATCGATGGTATTGGTGGAATTGATATTTATCTTGAACAGGAAGTTGATGCCCGTGAATCCCCTGAGACCGAAGAGCAGTGGAAGTATTACCCGGCTGGTTGGAACCACCTCAATGGTAAGCGGGCAGTTTATTACGCACGGATTCGCAAGTTAGGTGGCGTTTTCAACCGGATGGACCGCCAGACTGAAGTGCTGTGTGCCGTGCAGGATCAAATGCTCAATCCAGAAGCGCTGCTGAATATCCCAGATATTATTTCGGCATTTATTGGCCAGGTGCAGACTGATCTCAGTTTGGCACAGCTTTCCCAGTTGGCCTGTTTGGGGCCTCATCTGACCTGGGATAATATCGTTTTTGCCAAGATTCCGACTGATTTGTTATCCTCCTCAACGGTTTTTGATCCTAATATGGACCAGGATACTTTTGTGTGGGCAGCAGATTATAATGTGGTGCGCTATTATGTGGATATGTTTGAAGTTGGGCTTTGGCCGACCCCAGGTGTGGAGCGTACTGGTGGCGAAGGAACAAAAACGAGTGACGACGGCCAACTTTGCCCGCAGTACCCGGAGAAACCATGACAAATTCTGATCCGTATCCTTCGATCCCACTGCTGTTGAAACGTTATGGATTGAAGCCATCCAAAGGTCTTGGCCAGAACTTTCTCGCCGACCCGGTCGCGCTCAACCGGGTGATCGAAGCTGCCGGGATTTCACCAGAGGATACCGTATTGGAGGTTGGTCCCGGCCTGGGCAGCCTGACCCGCCTGCTGGCTGACAATACCAGACGCGTCGTTGCAGTAGAGATTGACCGGAAAATGGTCAGCGCCCTGGGTGATTTGCTTTCCCATTTTGAAAACGTTGAATTGATCCAGGCCGATATCCTCGAGGTGGACCTGGGGAAGTTGTTCCCGTCGGGTGATTATCTGGTGGCTGCCAATATCCCCTACTACATCACCTCGGCTTTACTGCGCCATCTGCTGGAAGCGCCCAACCCACCCACCCGGCTGATCTTGACCGTGCAAAAAGAAGTCGCCGAGCGGATTTGTGCGAAGACAGGGAAATTGAGCCTGCTTGCTTTGAGCGTACAGGTCTACGGCCGCCCAATCATTGCCGCTAAAATTCCCGCCGGGGCGTTTTACCCGGCCCCAAAGGTTGATTCCGCTGTGGTGCGGATTGATCTGTATGCTCAACCGCTGATCCCAGAGGAGCGGCTGAAAGACTTTTTCAGGTTGATCAAGGCGGGATTCAGCCAGAAGCGCAAAACGCTGCGCAACTCCGTCTCTGCAGGGATGAGATGGAGTACGGAAGAGACCGAGAAACTGCTGGGCGCTGCGGGAATTGACCCGCAAAGGCGGGCCCAAACGTTGAGTATCGATGAATGGCGGAGTCTGGTTGACCAGATGTAGCCAGGGGGAGAAGCGATAGGTCGGGTTTTTATTTCCCCAAATTCCGGTGTGTGAACTTCGCCTGCCAGACGCGGACGGCTGCTTCCAGCTGAATTTTGATGTTCATTTTCGATTCCCCCCACTTTCGGTCAGCGAAGTAGATCGGCACTTCAGCAATGCGGTAGCCTAATTTATGGGCGACATAGACCATTTCAACCAGGAAGATATAACCGCTTGAGACAATTTGATCTAACGGCATTGCTGCCAGGGTTTCTCGTCGCCACATCCGGAAACCGGTGGTGATGTCTTTTGTCGGCAGCCTGAGAATCGTACGTGCGTAAAAATTACCGAAAGCTGAGAGGAATTTTCGCCAGATCGGCCAGTCGACGTCCACCGATCCCCCCGCAGTGTAGCGTGAGCCAATGGCGATGTCGGCATCTTCAAGGGCGGCGAGCATCTCGGGGAGTTTGTCCGGGTTGTGTGAAAAATCTGAATCCATTTGCCCGATAGCATCAGCGCCGTTTTTCAATGCGATTTTGAAACCTTCAATATACGCGCTGGCCAGCCCGCGGCGTTTGGTACGGTGCAGCACTTCTATCTGTCCGGGAAATTGAGCAACAGCCTGGTCGGCGATCTTGCCGGTGCCGTCCGGGCTGGCATCGTCGACGATCAAGAGGTTGAATCGGGGGTTTTGATGCGCCATGATCGCCTCGACGATCTTGGGCAAATTTTCGGCTTCATTAAAAGTGGGGAGGATGATGATTGCTTTCATATTCTAGAATTTTACCCCGGTTTTTGGTTTAACAGCGCGGTTTTGAGGGCAGATAAGTCCTTGAATTTTGAGTCCTCCCCCAAGAACAGAGCAGGCTTAAGCTGCAGGCGTGACTCAGGTGAGGCCTGGGTCTCAAGGTCTTCCGTGGGATAAAAATATTCAAGTGCCTGTGCGCCGTGGGTTATTAATTCCTTGCCCAGCTTTTCGATCTTGTCAGCTGAGGTGATTGTGACAAAGATATCTGGGGTGAGGTGCCCCAAAAAGTCGTCGGGATTGCCTAGTTCCTGGAGTGCATTGCGGACCTGCAGGCTGGTCGCACGGAGTGCATCGTCGGCTGTGATAAAGCCGTAATGTTCTCTGAAATGATCGAGGTTGGCAAGCTTTACAGTGAGGATTGCCCAATTGGGCTGGCTCAAGGCGGAGGCAAGATATTCCTCGACCAACTTCCCTTCGGGCAGCTCGGTGATTGGATTGTGCGTGGGGGGCTGGCCTTCACGCAGCAGGGCATTGCGCACCCGCAGGCGGAGTTCTTGAATATCGAAGGGTTTGGTGATGTAATCGTCCCCACCGACTTCCAGGCCGCGCAGCCGGTCTTGCCGCTGGCGCTTTTCGGTGAGGAAGATGATTGGCACCGCGGCCGTGCTGCGGTTTGCCCGCAGGCGTTTGGCAACCTCGAATCCATCAATGTCTGGCAGGCGGATATCGAGGATCACTAAATCTGGGCAATCTGCTTTGGCAGATTTGAGGCCGTCTTCTCCCCAGTTGACCGTTTTTACATGATATCCCTGGATGCGGAAATAGGAATCCAACATTTCTGCCACATCGAGGTCATCTTCTATCACCAGGATTGCAGGCATATCGGACAGAGAGGACATTTAACTGATTGGTTCTTTTTGAATTACGAAACGGCAGACCTCATCGCCCATGGCGATACACTCAGATTCATCCACCCGGAACTCGTTCCCCCCCGAAAGCCATTTCAGTCCTTCCTGGATTAATCCGCGGGCGATAAAGCAAACGGGACGTTTCTCACCCTTGCGCCCCCAGCATACCGGGCATTTGTGGATGATATAGTGAAATTCTGATTCAAATTCTTCAACAGTGCTGTGCTGGTCGCTGACCGTGGTAAAGATCTTGCCCATGGCGGGCAGACCGAGCTTGAGCTTTTGCTGCAGGGGGAGCACTTTGAAAGCAAGATCGCTGGCGCCGGCCATTGCCCCGAAATTGCGCAGCGCATCTGAAAAGGTAGCTCTTCCCGCCCGCAGGGCCAAACCGCGCCCGCCGCGGGGGCCGTACATTTCTTCAAGGGCAATATTGATCATCGAATACTGAGAAAAATCAAATTCGCGGGCAAGGTTTGTCGGCGGATAGTTATCCACCAGATGCGAAAGATGGGCCATGTTAAGAATCGCATTCAGCCCGTTCTTCCCCATCACCTCTTCGAGAGCTTCGAGTGTGATCAGGGCAAATCGGTTGGGGTAGTAGAGACCGCTCTTTGGGATTAGATCCATATTGTTAGCCTTCTTCCTAGATCAGCCCCACAAGGTCTTCAGCCGCCCGGCGCATATCCAGCAAGATCAAGCCGAGCTTTGCGCCTTCGCGTGCCATCGCGGTCAGTACGGCTTCTTCGCCGATCGCCATCAAGAGCACGTAACCGTTCGTGCCGCGGATATAGACCTGTTCTAAGCCGCCGCGGCCTAACTCTGTGGCAATTCGTTCGCCGAGAGAAAGCATCGCGGCTGACATTGCTGAGACGCGATCTTCTTCTATTTCCTGGTGTAAGGAAGAGGCGATACTTAATCCATCAACGCTGACAATCGCCGAGCCTTCTATATCTGGCGAGGACGATTGCATATCGCGTAAGCGGTCTACCATTTTTTGGGTGCGAGACTTGGTCAATGCTGCACTCCTAAGATTACTTAAAGAAATTTATTGATCCTGGCAAATTGAACCACCAGAAACCAGTAAGATTTAATGTAGCACAGGGGTAGTAAAGTGTCAAGCATGGCATGCTTCCAACTTCGTTAAGGGGCATGCTATAATCGGAACAGCAAGATTCATGTTGAAATTTACCAAAAAAGAGGGTGCATTCCTATGTTAATTCATTCAGCAGCGCAGCTAATCACGGTCTCTGGTCCACCGCAGCGTGGCGCAGACCTTGGGGGCCTGGGGATCATTCAAGATGGTGCCGTGCTGCTCAAAGACGACCGCATCGCAGAGGTGGGCAGCAGCGCTGAACTGCTTGCCGCTCATCCCGAAGAGCCGCAACTGGATGCCAGCGGAAAAGTAGTGCTGCCTGGCTTTATCGACCCGCATACCCACGCGGTTTGGGCAGGAGACCGGGCGGCAGAATTTGAGCTGCGTTTAGCGGGTAAAACCTATCTCGAGATCCTGCAGGCCGGCGGAGGGATTATCTCCACGGTGCGATCTACCCGCCAGGCTAATCTCGCTGAACTGGTCCGCCAGACCAAAGCCCGGCTGTGGGAGATGTTCTATCATGGCGCTACCACGGTGGAAGTCAAGACCGGCTACGGCCTGGAAACCGAAACTGAACTGCGCATGCTTGAAGCGATCTTGCACCTGGATGATCAGGGTCCCTGGGACCTGGTGCCGACTTTCCTCGGGGCGCATGCGGTTGCCCCGGAATTTAAAGATGACCCTGATGGCTATACGGAGCATGTCTGCACCGAGATGCTTCCTGCTGTAGCGCATTGGTGGACGAAAAACGGGGGTGGACGGCGCTTTCCGTATGTGGATGTGTTCTGCGAGACCGGTGCTTTTAATCTGGAACAATCCCGCCGAATTTTGGGAACAGCGAAGGATATAGGTTTTCAGCTCAAAATCCATGCCGACGAATTTGACAACCTCGGCGGTGCCAGCCTGGCCGTTGAGCTCGGTGCGGCCTCCGCAGACCATTTGGTGTGCACTTCTGATGCCGACATTGCTGCCCTGGGGGAGGGGGACACCGTGGCGGTTGGTTTGCCGGGCACGCCTTTTGGCCTGGCCCATCACGATTACACTCCCGCCAAGAAAATTCTCGAAGCCAACGGGATCCTTGCGATTGCTTCTGATCTAAACCCAGGAACAACCTGGTGCGAAAACATGCAGATGACCATCGCGATTGCCTGCCGCTACATGCAGATCACTCCCGCCCAGGCGATTGCCGCGGCGACGATCAATGCTGCCGCCGCAGTCGGTCTGGCGGAAGAGGTTGGGTCGCTGGAGCCTGGTAAGCAGGCTGACCTGCTGGTGCTGAACGTGCCCGATTACCGCCATCTTGGTTACCGGTATGGCACGAACCTTGTACATACAGTGGTGAAACAGGGAGCGGCTTATCCGCGACCTGGATATTCATCTTAATATCAGGAGTTACTATGCTTTTTCAGAATATTCTCGAACAATCAAATGAAATCCTCAACACTCTGTATTGGGTCTTGGGGATCGGCGTGGCCTGGATCGTGCTGCGCCTGATCTTTAAGATCGCCAAGAAGGTTTTCGCGATCGGCTGCTTTGGGATCATCTTCCTTGGCCTGGGCTATATGCTGCTCAGCTGGATGCAGGTGATCTAATCAATGCCGACGATCGACCAGGCGCGACGTTTATACGATAATTCCAACCAGGTGCATGATTTCGATCATGTGCTGCGCGTCTACCGGCTGGCGGAGCAGATTGCCGGGCAGGAGGGCGCTGATCTGGAGATCGTGCGGGCGGCAGCGCTGCTGCATGACGTCGATGACAGCAGTTCGGGGGGAGAGGAAGCGCGCCTGGAACATCACGAGGCTTCTGCGGCCTATGCGGGGAGGATATTAAAAGAAGAAGGATGGCCCGACGAGCGTATCCAGGCGGTGCAGTCCTGCATCCGCACCCACCGTTTCCGGGCAGGTTTGGCCCCGGAGACGCTCGAAGCGAAAGTGCTCTACGATGCCGACAAACTCGATGCGATCGGGGCGATTGGCGCGGCGCGCTCGCTGGCATTTGCGGTGCTCGACGGCCAGCCGCTGTATGCTGAGCCGAGTGAGACTTTCCGGGAAACCTTGAAAATCGAGGCAGGGGAAGCGTATACTGCTTACCATGAGTTCTTATTTAAATTAAGCAAGATCAAGGGAAAGATGCACACCGAGGCCGGGAAGGCGCTGGCGGAGGAACGCCACCGTTTTTTGGCGGGGTTCTTTGAGCAGCTCCGGGCTGAGGTGCGCGGGGAAAGGTAGCGGGATTACCAGCATGTCGTTCCGAGCGAGCGCAGCGAGCCGAGGAATTATGATGACTTTCGCACACTGGGTGTCTCTGCAGGCCGACCAATGCTTTCCATAAGTTCTGTTTTTTGCAATCAACAGGTGCCTCATTCCAAACGATGGTGGTGGGCTTCGCTTACCAGCTTTCGGAAGAATATTCATGCGCCAGAAGTTAGAACCAGCTGGAATTTATTTCTGTTTCAATAATGATTCCTCTGCCTTTCGCTGCGCTCAAGGTCTCGGAATGACGTTAAGAGATAATTCTCTGATAAAATCTGCCTATCAAATGAACATCTTATTTGGGGTTATTACTGATTTCATTGTCCCCATTCGTTAAGGGAAAGTTGGCTGATAATGAACCACTCCATGCCACTCTCGACTCAAAACTTTGACTGCACCGGCTTTGGCTGTACCGGCCAATGTAACTAC
>JBDLJU010000035.1:0-18028 GCA_039714215.1 Chloroflexota bacterium
AGAGCGGTTCTTGCTCTTCTCCTGAATCAGTGCGCAGCACTGATCGGGGAGAGGGTTTGGGGTGGGGGTTGAATTACATCGAACAGCTTAATCTAACTACACCAGCTTTGGTTTGATGGACTACAATGCTCGTTTTTACAGCCAGAGTTTGGGCAAGTTCACACAATCGGATACCGTGATACCAGGGTTAACGAATTCACAGAATTGGAATCGCCTGAGTTATGTAAATAACAATCCTGTCAAGTATAATGACCCTAGTGGGCATATGCCGGAATGGGAATGCGGGTTTGCTGCCGGAGGTTGTGGTACAAATTATGGAAATCACGCTTCTGATCCGGAAACTGGTGACGAAACAAATTCGAATAATACAAATATGTGTACAACTGAACAAAATACGTATTCTGTTCAAATGCATATTCCTACTCGAAATAATTATGATTCGGGTGATAGTTATAATGGACCAGAAGAAGATCGAAATACGATGACTTACAGACAACCAACAAGTGTTGAAACAGTTGTTAACGCTTTTGAGCTTGGTAATTGGGCGGCAACTTTTCATTCCAGGGTGACTTGGAATCCTGCTACGCAAGGACCAGCTAATTATTCAATCAATGTTAATTATTCTCAAGAAAATTCTTATAATGAAAGAGGATTATTAATTTGGCAAGAGAGTGGAGTCTATATCAATGAAATTGAAACTTTTAATAGAACTGGTCAGAGTTTTACTCAGATAGTATCGGTATTCAATGGGAGTTCTGCGAATAGAGGCAAGGTTTACAGAGGTATATCATCAGATATAAAAGGTTCGTTTGGCTATTATTCTGGTTACGAAGTTAATTCTGATATCCTGAATCTCGGCAGCACAATAAAAATATTCCTGAATAGTAATAGTGATAAGCTTGGTGTCGCTCTTATAACTTTACATGTTCCCGAACCCCCTCAGCTAGATTTTGAACAATCTTTTCCGAATATTTGTAATTGATTTATAATTCGGCAACTTGCTATTAATTTCTATCACAAAATTTGGAGATAATAAATGGTTTATTATAAAAAAATCGTTCTTCTCATAATAGTTCTATTTCTCACCTCATGTTTGAACAACAATATTGAAATTGGGGAAATCTCAATACTTAATGTTGAACCAAAACCGGAGTTGCCGATAACAGGAGAGGTATCAATATTTTTACCTGAAATGGGAAGACAATATGAGATTAATAAAGAGCCAATTACAATCTTTATTGAGAATAAATCTGATAACCGGATTAGGTTTTCCTCAGATTATTGCACTGAAGTTTTTCGTATGATTGAAAAAGATGGGGTTATGGAATATGAAAAGATTGAAGCTATAATTCCAAATATTGGTCCTGATTATTTTTATTATGATCCTGCAGGAGAGGGATCATATCAGGGGTTATTTCAATTTGCTGTAAAATTACCACGAAATGAAGGGCCAATAAATTTGCGATTATTTATACGAGGAAGAATTATTGATGAAGAAATGAAACTCGGTGATGAATTAGGAGCATATTTAGATTTTACGGTTGTTCCGTAGAAGGAAATTATTGGGCTCTACATTTAAAGTGGCAGATTGGATTATGTTTCTGGGATGAGGATATTGTGGGTTTAATTGACTTCGTAATTTCGGCTGGGGGTGGTTATGCCCAAGGGACAAATATGGTGTTAGGGGAGGATAATAACTTAGGTTTACCTCCAATGCTCATGGTTGGTCAAGGGACATTGGTAAATGGGTACGATTTTTTACTGGGTACAGTTGGTAAAAGTGCTGCTACTATTGTGGGCGGCCCTGTTGGATGGTTAGCTGGAGTAGGTGCAGACTTTGTGACAACAGGTGCGAGTTTGTTTTATGATACCGCGTCTGCAAATGGAGATATTGAAACAATATTTACTCTTGGTGTTTCTCCAGAGGGAGTCTATTTAATATTTTGGCCATAAAGGAAATTTGATGAATTTGTATTCTCTAACTTCGTATTGTTTGATAATTGTTGGCGTATCATTTTTTTATTGGATCTCTCGAGATGTCTTTGCATATAGATCTGAAATGAGGCAGGAAAAGGTAAAGAGTGATTTAAAATTTAAAACCATCGTTATTAAAACACTCTTGAAATCTATTATCATTAGTGTCTCTTTTTTAAGCAGTGCAATGCTATGCTCTAAAGAAAATATTCCTAACTTCGACGATATTTTTTTATATGCAAGTTGTATTTTTGGGACGATATTTTTCCCTTTTATCCTGATTTTCTTTAATGTAAAAATTTATTACGAAAAGGGAGTTGATGATATATTAGAATAAAATCGAGATTTTTCCGTGAACATGGTAGTGTAACCTCAAATCAGCACCTTACAAACCCTCATTTGAGGGAAAATAAATTGACACCCCCCTCCAAATGCGCGACGATAGGGTCGAGCGGTGAGCCCGACTCCGAGTACTGGTATAGAGGTCTTCGTGCCAGGGCGTCAGGATAGATCCTGGCAAACAATGTTTGCTAATCAGGAGCGCCCAACCTCATTGGGACACCGCTCATTTCCATTCGAAATGCGGGTGGCAATGCATGACGGCAGTTTCATTGCCCGCCTAACAGCAGCGATACATGCCCTTCGGTGAAGTTCGTAACTTGCCCGACCTGATACCAATATCCGAAACAGACTTCGGATTCACAGGGCAGCGGGCCTACACCGGGTTTGGATTAATCGACTACCGCGCAAGATTTTACAGTCCTTATCTTAACCGGTTCATCCAACCTGATTCGATTGTACCAAATTTGACGAACAGTCAGAGCTGGAATCGCTTTAGCTACGTGAACAACTCTCCGGTGATGTACAATGACCCAAAAGGGCATATGGCAGAAGGAGAATGCGGATACTATGGCTGTGGGAATGTTAATACTTGGGAAGGGTACCGTCCAACTCGTCCTGAGCATAAATGGCCTGGGGGCGTCGTTCCTACTTATCCACAAGAGCCGGTTTCGAAAGACAAAGAAGGGCTATTTAAAAAAATTGGTCGAATTGCCGGTGAGTTTTTTGGAATAATAACAATCGTACATGGAGTTGGGAACCGGAAACCAGTTTTTGAAAGCGACGTATTAGAATTTGGAAGTTTTGATGCAGAGAGAGTAAAATATGGAGACGCACCATTATATTTAATCGCCGAAAAAGGGTTAGGAATTACAGGCAAATATACAACAACTACTGTCACTTTCAACCCCCATTTTGCGGTATCAATTCGTTATCAAGTTGCAGTAAAGCAATCCGAAAATTACTCTTCAGGATATGGAGGTTATGCAGCTTATGAGGGCACAAATGGAAATAGTCTCTTTAATGGACCTACTACGTCAGCTGAAATTGGAGCATATTCCTATTCAACAACTGTTTCATCAGTAGATGATGTTACAGGGTCAACTACTAGTAGGGTTGGTGTATATGCTAGCACTAAGTATCCCGAAGAATTTGGTTTAGGATTGGGAGTATTAGTATTTGGTCCAATCATAGTTAATTCTATGGCTACAGGCGGGGCGGCTACAGCCTTAGAACTAGCCTTGCAACCTAAATAAAGAAGGAGGATTTTATGGTCTTTAAAAGAGAATATAGTAAAGTTGTTGAGGGCAAAACAGCAAGTTCAACGCTGAAGATGAACCAAAGTGAATTTAATAATGAATGTGAATACAAATGTTTGGTGGCTTTGGTAGCTATATCAGAAAGGCATGATTACGATGCAGCAAAGAGAATCTTGGAGGAGGTTGCGCTTGTGGGGTGTAGTAAATTAGGGAAAGGTCTTTACAAGGAAGCGCAACTAATTTTGAAGCTTAGGGAAGGGAAAGAGCTTGACAGGCTTATTTACCTGGCAGATGAAATTATTGAAATAAATCCGGAGTCAGCATTTGCCAGATCATTTAAAGGGTATTTAGCTATTAGGCTTGGAAATCCAAAGGTAGGAATTGATTATTATCTTGAAATAATTAGGGATTATCCACAAGCATATTGGGTTTATCATCAAATGGTGAGATTTTTATTCGAAAATAATCAAGTAAAAGAGTCACGACCTTATATTTCAAATATTAGGCCAAGAAGTATAAGATGCCTGTATTATTTGGGGAACTTCTTTTTTTCTTCTCGTCTAAATTTCCTCTATTTTTTTCTGGATTTTGTGATCGGCTTGGTTTCAAATTCAATAACTGCTACTTTACCTTTTTTAGGAATCCCAGTCATTTTAACCATATACGCCTTCATTAAACGAGAGGTCTCCTTATATAAGAAATTTTTTATTTGTATTGTTCAAGGCATTGTTGTTACTTATTTAATTTCGCTAAGCTAAGCCTGTACAATGGCTCAAAGATTTTGGAGCACTATGGCATGATTTTGCCCCATGAACAGATTTAATTTGAATCGATTGGTTGCAAGGTGAATGGACTACTTTAATTCTATTCTAAAAGATTTCCCCTTACAGAGCAGAGCACCTTTCCTGGTTAGTTTCAGGTGCAGTCGAGGTGCAAATTGGGTGGAAACAATGGACGCTGTGGATGTGATAGACGCTTTACATCTTGGTTTACTTGACTGGGTGGATACAATAGACGCTGGTTTACCTCGTAGACTCCCAACTACAAAACCAGGAAGGTTTTTAAAACCTTCCTGGTCTGCTGTATTGATCGAACGAAGTTCGGTTTGATTTTTGAGTATTGATCAAAAATTAATCCGTTGCAGCGTGTAAGGCCGGTTCCGGGTTGTGGTCAACGATCTTGAGGTATTTGGCGCCGAGGGTGAAGATCATCAATCCGATGGCGAGGATCCCCAGGGCAGCGGAGATTTCAACTGCTGAGGGGAAATACTGGGTGTACACAGGCAGGTTGCTCATCGGGATCGGGGCTTGCACCACCAGCTGGCCGACCATGTTGGTGTCCCAGCGGTAAGCAATCACGCCGCCGATGACCATCACCAGGGCTGCCGTACGCGTGATCGGGTTCCTGCGCATGCGTTCATTGAGCAGGATCACGATCGGGATCAGTGCGCCGAGGATGATCTCGCCAAACCAGAAGTTGACTGCAAGCGGACCCGAGGTGAGCAGGTGTAATCCTTCTTCCCGCCCGGGCTGGTAGGTGTAAGTCATCGCAAACACGTCCCAGAAGCGCAGGTAGAGGTAAGGCACCAGCCACCAGCCAAGGAATTTGGCGACTTTGTTGAGCAGATCAACGCGCACGTTGCTCTCTGGCTGCAGCCTTCCGACGATCCAGGTTGCCAGGGTGGTCATTGCCATTCCGCCCGCCCCTGCAGAGATGATGAACAGGGCGGCCAGTCCCGGCCGGTACCAGATCGGGCGGGCGATCAGCACGCCGTAGGTGGCGCCCAGGGAGCTCTGGTGCAGCAGGGAAAGCCCGAGCCCGGCAACTGCCAGGTAAGGCGCATAGTGATGGACGCTTTCCATTTTTACAACCAGCCTGGGGAATTTCGCTCGCAGCCAGGGCAGGCGGGCAAAGTTGGGCATATTTTCCAGCATCAGCACCGAGAAGTACAGTCCGACGCACATGGTGACTTCCCATAGTACGGAGTGCACGTTCCAGAAGACAAAGCCGTGCCAGAAGCGGTCAGGCCGCCCAATGTCGAGCAGCAGGCACATCATTGCCATGCCGTAGCCGATCAGGCCGATGTAGGCCGCGGTGCGGGCAATCGGCTCGTATTCTTTTAGTTTCAGCAGGTAAACGGCGGCGCAGAACAAGAAAGCGCCGGCGCTGAGTGCAATTGAGGACAGGTCAACGGTGATCCACAGTCCCCAGGGGACCAGGTCGCTGAGGTTGGTGAGGTACAGCCCGTTGATGATCACGTAGATCCCGGTGCCGACTCCCACAGTGATGAAAATCGCCAATACTGCCATCCACAGGTGGAAATTGGTAGGGCGAAAGTTCTTGATTTTAGCGATCATGGCTAGCTTGCCTCCACTGAGCCGTCGGTTGCGGGCAGGTAGTAGATCCGGGTGCCGGTGCCGAGTTCTTCGCGCAGCCGGTAATGCGGATTGTTCTTCAGCGCCAGGCTGACGTTGGATTCCGGGTCATTCAGGTTGCCGAAGATCCTCGCTTCGGTGGGGCAGGCGTTGACGCATGCCGGCGTGGCGGACATGTCAACCCCGGGGGTGAGGCCAAGTTCCAGGCCGCGGTCGATGCGCTGGACGCAGAAGGTGCATTTTTCTACGACACCGCGCTCGCGGCGTTCCACATCCGGTTCTCCCCATTCCGGGACCTGCGGGTTATCGCCGTCAAAGTCTTTCCAGTTGAAAGAGCGCGCCTGGTAAGGGCAGGCTGCCTGGCAGTAGCGGCAGCCAATGCACAGGTCATAGTCCATCATCACGATGCCGTCTTCACGGTAGTAGCTGGCGCCCACCGGGCAGACTGAGACACAGGGTGCATGTTCGCAGTGCTGGCAGGGGACAGGTAAGTAGACATCTTTCTCACCAACTTTGTCGGCCTGGTAAATATGGTTCCAGGAAATGTCTGGGGCCACGTCGTTGCTTGCCTTGCAAGCCAGGTCGCAGTAATCACAGCCGATGCATTTTTCCTGGTCGATCACCATTGCCCAGCTGTATTCGCTGTCATGCCCGGCGCTGCTTTCTGGAGGGCTGAACAGCTGTTTCTTGTTGGCGGCATCGAGGATTGCAGTTGCGCCAACCCCGGTTGCGAGCAGTTTGAGAAAATCTCTTCGTTGGAGCTTTGTATCAGTCATTGTCGTTTCTCCTAGAGGTAGATTATCCTTCTTCACGGATTCGCTTGAACCAGGTTTCCAGCCAGGGAGCCAAGATCATCCCGGCGGCCATACCGACCAAAGTACCAATAATGGTGAAGCCTAATGGGCCAGCCTTGGCCGGCTCTGCAATAATTGCATCTTCGTCGGGGAGTCCTAACCCGGCCTGCACAATATCTTCGGTGTCGCAAGGAATAATTGTCTCGCCGGCTGCTTCAGCCTGGGCAACTGCTTCGTCTGAGCAGAAGTCTTCATGCGGGTTGTGCATGTCCACACCGTGGCAGGAGTTGCATGTTTCCAGATTTGCCTGGAAGGTGTGGGTCATGTTGCCAGGACCGGAGCGCTCTTCATCATCATCCGTTTGCATGTGGCAGTCGGTGCAGAGGACATCGCTGCTGGCGTGAGCCGAGAAATCGTAGCCATGCACTACTTCTTTATGGCAGTTCTCGCAGAGCTGCTGCAGGGTATCGGTACGCAGTGAAGCGCTGTGTGAGTTGTGGCAGCGTACGCAGGTGAGGTCTTCCTCTCCATGGTGGCTGAGGGAAAATTCTTCTGCGGTGGTGGTATGGCAGGAAGCGCATAACCGGGAAGAAACATCGGTGGGCATGACTTCCTTCGGGTGGGTGTCGGCGACGGGGTAGTGGCAGGTGGTGCAGCCAATCCCGGCTTCGCTGTGGCCGCCGCCGTCCCAGGTATCCTGGATCACTCGATGGCATGCCTGGCATTCCCCAACCGCTGGCTGCGGGAGGGCCGTTTCGCTGGCTTGAGCGCTCAATACGCTGGAGAGTAAGCCAAAAACAAGCGCAAAGCTCAGCCCAATGATTAGTTTCGAGAAGTTTTTGTTTGTCATTATGTATCGCTCCTATATGGTGACAGGGTCAAGAGCCAGGATGAGTTCTTTGCGATACTCACATTCCTGGCATTGGATGGCCAAAACGCCGTTTACCCGATGGGATTCCCAACAGGGCTGGCCGGTTTGAAGTGCTGCCTGGCAATCTTTCATTTCTTCTTCCGAGCAGTTTTTAATATTGTGGCAGGGTTGATCCAGCCATAAATTCAGCAGTGTCTGGCGTTGATCGATTAATTGCGCTTCGATCGCTTCTTGTTTGGCTTCTTCGCGCCAACGGGTATCGAGCTTTCGCAGAAAGCTGCCCACCAAAAAAGTGATCGCTACCGGAACGCCGATGCGCAGCAGGATCCCACCAATAACTGCTGCTGTAATTTGAAGTTCTTCCATATGGTTAACCTTTTACCGGGCGGCTTTTTGGAATTTCTTCAGCAAACTGCCCAGTGAAAAAACGATGAACAGCGGAATAATAAAGCGGAGTGTCAACAGGATTGCGATTGTGCCGACGACTTCAATTCCGTTCATGATTAACTCCTTTGTAAAATAATTGAGTTCACGTGCTATATGTAATTTAGCAGACTGAGAGCAGTCAGTAAATTGGCTAAATGCCGTATTTTTTCCGTTGGTTTTTATCCCTCAAAGACCATGGTTTTTGGGTGTTTTTGCCCTTAATTCTCTATCTGGATGGGTATTTCTCCCCATGAAATTGATCTGGGGCAGCATTAAACAAAAAAACCCGCCAGTTTGGCGGGTCTGATGATTGAAGATCGTTCGATTTTGACTTATTTCGAGCAGAGAAATTCTCGAAATAATATCTGGTCAACTGACCGATTACGGTTTTATGATCCCCTTGCGGATCGCAAATTTAACCAGCTCGGTGCGGTTGCGCAGGTTGAGCTTGCGCATAATATTCTCTCTATGGCGGGCCACCGTCTTTGGACTGATGCTCAACGTATCTGCAATTTCATTGTTGGTGGCGCCATCTGCGAGATGAGCGAGCAGCTCAAGCTCACGGTCGGTTAGCCCGTGCTGGTCATCTGCTTTCTCTCCTGGGTGGGAGAGAAAATCCCTGACAAGTAATTTTGCCAGGCTTGGATAAATATAAACTTCCTTCTCTGCTGCCGCCCGGATGGCAGTGAGCAGTTCTTCTGGGGCAGCGCGTTTGGGCACATACCCGGAAGCACCCACTTCGAGCATTTTGAAGAAATACTCTTCGTCCTCGTTAATCGTCAGCGCTACCACGGCGATATCAGGGTGCTGCTGCTTGATGATCTTTGTCGCCTCAATCCCGGTCATGTCCGGGAGGTGGATGTCCATCAAGATCACGTCAGGTTTGACCTGTCCAGCCAGCTTGATCGCTTCTTCGGCTGTGGCTGCTTCGGCAGCGATTTCTACATCATCCTCGCCATCCAGGATCATATGCAAACCAGAGCGGATCACCGCATGGTCGTCTACACACAGGATTTTAATTGTCATCAGTTTTTTCCTCACTCGTCGAAATGATCTTGCTGTTTTCAGTCTGGTAGGGGATTTCGATCTTAATCCTCGTGCCGTGACCTTGCGAAGAAGAGATTTTGAACTGCCCTTCGAGCAGGTTGATCCGCTCTTGCATTCCGATCAACCCCCAGGACTGCATGTTTTGTTCGGCCAGGATTTTCGGATCCATCCCGATGCCATCGTCGCGGGTTTCAATCTGGATTTGATTTTTCTTGTAGGTCAACTCGACATGATAATTTTTAGCGTGGGCATGCTTGAGCATATTGGTGGTGGCTTCCTGGATCACCCGGTAAGTGGTGATTTTGATCGCATCGTTTACCGGGACTTCCTCTCCAACCGTTGTGAAATGGATCACAGTATCGGTGTGGTTGCGTACATCGTTCAGGAACCAGCGGATTGCTGCCGCTAATCCAAGGTCATCGAGGTGGGCGGGGCGCAGATTGAGGATAATCCGTTGAATTTCATTTAAAGCATTGGAGGTCATCGCTTCCAGCTTACGCAGGTTCTGTTTTACCCCGGTATCATTTTCGTTGACCTTGCTGTAGACACCCCGAAGACCCAACCCAATCGCAGTCAAAGTTTGTCCGGTGTCATCATGCAGCTCGCGGGCAATCCGTTGGCGTTCGGATTCCTGGGCTGAAACCACCTGGTTGAGCAGCCTGCCGCGCAGTTCTTCTCTTTTTTGTGCCTCATGCAGCTTGGAATCTTTGAGATCAGAAATTTGCCGCCGGATTTCTTCATCAAACGAGCGCATGAAGCGGATGATCGAGATTGCCACAATAATTGCCAGGCCTGCCCGTAAAAGTTGGACCGGGAAACCAAACCAGGCTCTGAATAAATCCTCGTTCAGGAATGTTGAGGGCGGCAGCCGGCTTTGTTTGACAAATAGCTGCCCGATGATTCCGTACCAGGCGAAGGCGATTGCGGCAACCAGGCTGTCCCGGCCAAAGCTGATCAATCCCGCTCGCCGGAATGTGCGCTGCTGGGCGATCAATCCAAAGCTGGCTGACAGTGCCGCAGGGATGCCTAATGAGTAGCGCGTCCAGGCACAGGCCACCTGGCATTTACCCGGGAGGATCGCGTAGGAACCGGATAGCATGGTTAAACCAATTCCCCAGATTCCTGCCAGGATCAGCGGCGCCAAAAAACTCAACCGCCGCTTTTTCATATCGGAAGACAATAGGGAAAAACCAAAGGCGCTCAGGGAGATAAACGAAAATGCCAGCATGATCAGGTTGATCGTAAACAGGAGCAAATCCTGGGATTCGTTGAGGTTCAGCCCCATCTGCTTTAACATGTCGATCCACTCATTGAGCCCGTGGAGGATGCCGAAGACAGCCAGCGGGCGCAGCGAGAGACGGATGAGTTCATCGGAACTCCGGCCGCCTTCAAGAATGATCGCTAAACCCATGCTGAAGAAAGCCAACCCGTATAAGAAGAATACGACCACTAAAAAGAGTTGGTTAGCGTCCATCAAATTGTTCCCTTATAAATATACTTGCATACATATATTAATACCTGTTCATATTATACCCGCAAGGTTCCGCGTTTTCGCATTTTTTTGATGGGGAGCCTATCAGGGTGATCCCCAGGGATGCGGTTAACCAAAAACAAAAGTATAATGATTGCGGTTAGATTTCATATTTAAGGATGCCTGATGGACCAGCAAACCCTGCCAGAATACGAACAATCCGCGATGGAAACCACGCCCTGCCCGCTGTGCGGCGGTGCGGACTACCGCGAGGAGATCGAATTTTCACCTTTCACTGTAGTGCAGTGCCAGGCGTGCGAATTATATTATCTCTCCCCGCGGCTCACTGCTGAAGCGATCACCAAAATCTATCAGCAGGATAATTATTTCGACGAATCTGCAGAGGGCGGGTACAGCAGCTACCTCGAACAGGAACTGGCTTTGCGGGCAACCTACCGCCGCTTTCTGAAAGGATTGAAGCGGGAGGGGCTATCCGGCGGTGATCTGCTGGAGATCGGCTGCGGGTTTGGGTATTTCCTCGACGAAGCCCGCCCGTATTTTAAACACACCACCGGCACGGATTTCTCATCCGGCGCATGTCAGGCTGCCGGAGAGGTGGCTGATCACGTTTTTCTTGGCGGCCTGGCCGAGGTGCCTGCTGAGATGTCTGCAAATTTGATTGTGGCATTGAATGTTCTCGAGCATACCTATGACCCGGTCCAGTTTTTAAAGGATGCCAGTTCAAAATTGTCAGCCGGGGGAAAAATTATCATGGCGGTGCCCAATATGGACAGTTTTATCCGTAAATTGATGGGGCGCGGCTGGCCTTCCTACAAGGTCCCGGAGCACACGCTGTACTTTATCAAAAACACGCTTATCCGTGTGATGCAGGAGGCTGGCCTGCAGAATGTGAAAACCACCCCTTTCCTGCATGCTTTCCCGGTCAATTTGATTGCCAGTAAATTTAAACTTAAATTGCCATCCGCTTTCCAGAAATTGATGATCTGGGTGCCAACCACGATGGTTGCCGCAATAGGTGAGAAAAATGAGTGAAATGAAAACCCCGTTGGTATCTTTCGTGATCCCCGCTTACTGCGAGGAATCGAATATTGAAAACACCCTGGCCCAGTTGAATGTGCAGTTGGAGCAGGTAGAGGGCGCGTTCGAGTTTGTGGTGGTCGATGATGGCTCTGATGACGGCACCTGGGATGTACTCGAAAAGCTGAGTACATCAATGCCAAACCTCAACGCGCTGCGCTTCAGCCGAAACTTTGGCAAGGAAGCGGCCCTGTATGCCGGCCTGGAAGCCTCCCGCGGGGACGCGGTGATCGTGATTGATGCCGACCTGCAGCACCCTGTGGAAATCATCCCGGAGATGATCCAGATCTGGCAGCAAACCCAGGCCGGGGTGGTGGATGCCAAACGGCAGCAGCGCGGCAGCGAGCCCTTCTGGCGGCGGATCGGCGCCTGGGTGTTCTATGCCATGCTGCGAGCGCTCTCTGGTTACGATTTGATGGGGATGTCGGATTATAAACTTTTAGACCGGGAGGTGGTCGACGCTTTCCTGGCAATGAAGGAACGCAACCGCTTCTTCCGGGGGATGATCCCCTGGTTGGGGTTCAAACACGTCGAGATTTCGTTTGTGACCTCAGAACGCAGCGGGGGGGATTCGAAATGGTCGCTCCGCAAGCTGGTCTCGTTGATGGTCACGGCAATTACCTCGTTTTCATCCAAACCGCTGCAGCTGATCACGCTCCTCGGCAGTTTGTTCTTCATCTTCTCGCTGCTGCTGGTCTCATTGGTGTTGTACCAGATTTCCACCAACCAGGCAGTTGAAGGTTTTGCTACGGTGATCATCTTGCAGCTGATCATTGGGAGCATCATTATGCTGGGGCTGGGGTTGGTTGGGACATATCTGGCAAAAATTTACGAAGAAGTCAAACAGCGTCCGTTCTTTGTGACCAAAGAAACGCTCAAGAAAAAATAATCGATGGGGATGTAGGGGGGAATACGAAAGCGCTGAGCGGAAACGCGCTTCAATTTTCAGTGCAGTTCAAAGGATCTAAACCTTTGAATGCCGCGCGCTTTTCTGCCGAGTCAGGCAAAGATTGGAACCCTGCCCACAGATCACAGATCAAGCGATCCGCCGATGGATTGATCTCCAGCACCATTGCGGTCAGTACAGCGGCAGTTTCCCAATCACCGGTGTGCGCATAGCCTTGAATGAAGGGTATCCGTTCGGTGGCATCATTGGGTGTGTCGTTGAGGGCGAAAGCCTTTTCTCCCAGGCGGGTGATTTCCAGCCAGTCCTGGTTTTGGGAGGCGAGATCAGCTTTCTGGAAGTAGAAGCACCAGCTCTCAGCCGCTGCTGGCGGAGCATAGATATCTGATGGCAGACCGCCACCGCCAGGCTGAGATGCGATCCAGCGTGCAGGCTCAGAGAGGGCAATCGCCTGGCGCAGCTCATCGCTGATATGGGGATACGCTGCGTCTCGGCTTGCATCAAAGACCCGCAGGCAGCCGCGGGCGGGCATTTGCAGGGTGATCACCTGGGAGGTGGAGCCCTTAAACAGGTTAACCAACAGGTCTTTCCGCACTGGCAGCCCGGGGGAAAGCTCGGGGATCAAACCGCCCAGCCGCAGGGGCACGTAAGCGAGCAGATATTCGGTGCTTTCTCCGCCGGGCGCGCCGCCAAACAGCCAGTTAATCGGCCCAGTCATCGAATTGTCGCTGATGTGGGGCAGGTCAAACTCCGGGGAGATGATCAGGGTGCCTGGCTGCAGTGCGGGAATGCGCCACTCGAGCTGTTTGTAGATCGACCGCTGGTCTTTCCATTCCTGCCTGAAATCTGCCATCACGTTGAGCTGAAAACCGATCCCAAGCGTGACAAAGATAGTGACCACCAGGTTGATCCATTTTGGCCGCTGGTTCAGCAGATAAAAAATGATCCCGGCAAGCAGCAGGCTGGCGACCATCATCATTGGGAAGGCAAAGCGGTCGCTGATCGAGTTAAAGCCGATCTCCAGGTTGGTCAGCCAGAAGGGCGCTCCGGCAGCGAACAAACCAAGCAGGGCGAAGATGATCGGCTGGAAAAGCCACTTTTTATCCTGGGGGACAGCTTTCTTCGCCGCCATCGAGAGGAAGGTGACGATCCCCCCGGCGAGGATGCCCCCAAACAGGATCAGATTGGTGGTAGCGCCATGTTCTGATTTGAGCAGTACAGCAATTGGCGCGAACCAGCTGCGGATCCCGGTAGCGAAGACATCGGTGAATACGGTTTGCACCAGCCCGAGCAGGCCGGTGGTGGGGTTGGTGGCGACATCTTCGATCAATCCCGGCTGGTAGGTCTGGAAGGCCAGGACAAACACCCTCCAGTACAAAAAGAGACCGGAGATGGCGAGATAAGGCAGGTAGTGGGTCAGCACCTTGCTGGCGCGAGATTTGAGCTCCGAAATATTTTCAAAGTGGAGCCAGAGGATCACCACCCGGAGGATTTCGAGGGCGAAGAAATATTCCATGATGAATTGATGACAAGCCGCGAGCAGTAAAGAGATCACCCACCAGAGGGCAGCTCGTTTTCTTTTCCGCAGTGCCAGGATCATGGTGATCAACGAGAGGATCAGCATCAGCTGCACGATGAAGAAATGGGAGTAGGTGATTGCTACCGCCTGCTGGCTGAACCCGGGGTAGACCAGGAACAGCAAGGTAGCGGCGAAGGCAAAGCGGTCGCGCTTCGGCCAGATCAGCCGGAGCAGCCCCCAGAAAGCAATCCCATTGATCAGGCGCATGGTAAAGGCGAAAACATGCCAGTACAGCGGTTTTGTACCGATGACCCCCAGGGTGAATTGAAACATTCCCGCCCAGAACGGCCGGTTGGTAGAAAAGTAGCTGGTCAATCCTTCAGCGCCAAAAAACTCGTTCAGCCAGATGAATCCCCAATCATCCCAGTAATAGCCCAGGAACGGGATGAAGATCCCATAGCTGAGCACACAAAGAACCAGGAAGATCAAGAGATTCCCCGGTGTGGAAGAGAGGAAAGATTGAATCCGCTCAAAGAAAGGTCTGAGCTTGATGGGCGGCGTGGTTGGCATGTTTTTATTCTTCATACTGGTTTGAGTAAGCGCTTCCCAGGTTTGTTGATTGAACGAAGTTCGATTTACTCTTTCAAATTATCGATGTAGGCCTTGATCTCCGGTACGCCGGTGAGCTTCTCGTAGAAGAAGTTGTTGACGATGTTGATCACTTCCGCGCGGGCGGCTTCCGCCTGCGGGGAGAGCTCGCCGCGGGCAGCGTCCTCGGCAATCAGGCTCTTCAAGCGCAGCAGCTGGCGAACGATCTCGCTTTCCTGCTCGCCCTCGAGTGTTTCAACCACGGCGAGAATCAGCTTGTCGGCCTGTTGGGAGATAATATCTGGTTTGATTTCCGAGCCGGGCTGGAAGCTCTCGTCCACGGTGCGGATCAATGACCACACCTGGTAGAGCATCGTGGTTGGTTCGTCGAAGAGCTCGCGTAAGTAGGCGGCTTCGACATAACGCCCGGTCAGCCGGAAAATGTTGTACAGGCGTTTGGCCGCTTTCCCGTAATTGGGCTTCTTGTGGAAGTACTTGCGCACTTCATTTTCAAGCTGACCGACATAGTCGTCCAGAGCATCGCCAGAGACGTGCTTGACCAGCTTGCTGAAAATCGGGATAGAGTCCGCTTCCAGGTAAACCTCCTGGAAGAAGGAGTCTAAGTAGCCATCCAGCGGCGTGATTGAGCCGTCTGGCGCTTCCCAGGTGACATCGAGCATGTTGCTGCAGTTGACCAGCTGCTTACGGGTTGCGTCGGCGACCACCCAGTCCAGCTTGCACCAGCCGGGGTCCTCGGCGGCCTGCTCCCAGGTGATTTCGAGGTAGTCGCTGTCTGGGGATGTTCCAATGATCTTGCCTTCCTTGACATCCTGGGCGCTCCAGGCAATTGGCGAACCCGCTTTTTCCAGGTTACCGTCGCGCACAAAATCAGTGGGGAATGAACCAAATTTTGCCTCGATGAATTCGTATGTTTCGCCTTTGAAGGTTGAAAGGGCTTTTACCCGCATCAGGTTCGCCAGGGTGCTGGTCGCTTCTGCGCGTGTATCGGCGATGATATTGATCCGTTCAAAGAAATCTGCATCACCCGGGTAGGTCTGGATCTTTGACTGAGCCGCAGAACCAGACAGCGCCAGGGCGGTTTCGACTTTTCCGGGGGTGTCTTCAAATTCGACCAGCTTGCCCAGCTTACGGAAGTGAGCCAGGTCGGCGGGGCTGAAATCGAGCATGCTCACCCGGTGTCCAAAAACCCCCGTTTTCTTGTCGAACCTGAAGGTGTCATCGTCTAACGCCATCGCCGACAGCCACTGCAGCGCATCCGCTTCGTCCATCTCTACGCCTAATCGTTTTGCTGAATCGATGATTTTGGTCAACTGCTCTTGTGAAGGAGAATCATTTGATGCCATTATAGCCTCCGAGGGAAAGTAAATGATTTATGAGTTGATGTCTTCGAGTATATTTTTTAGCAATTGTGCTTCTTGGAGGGCATCCTCGCGGGCGTGGTGGGAGAGGGATTCCGCTTTCTGGTAAACGGCGCTGATTGCCGCATGCGATGTTTCCCCCCAGGTTGTCTTACGGTGTCCCATGTATAAGGCTTTGATGTCGAGGGCTTTATGCCCGAATGGATTATAACCCAAATAGCAGTGGAAATAATCGTTGACGTACATCCAATCAAAAGGGGCGTTAAAGGCGCAGAAGATTGGGTCAGCGCCATCTGGGGTGACCTCCGCTACCCAGGCAGCGAGGTCTTCCATGGCGGCTTTTGCTTCGGTTCCAGTGGCTTTCAGCTCTTCAAATGATAACCCGTGGACATCCATAGCCTCCTGCTGGCAGCCGTCCTTATCCGGTTTAATTTCAACGTAAAAAGATTCTGGGGGATCGGTGAGGGTCGCGGCTCCCAGTGAGAGCATGGAATATTTGCACGGGATTGGCCCGCTGGCTTCGATATCGACGACGATGTAGAACTCTGGTTTCATTGATTAACTCCTATTCAAGGTTGTATTATACACGCTGAAGGATTGGGGAAAATCAAATTTCTATGTATAATTGTGCTATGCAAAATCCCTCAACCCAACAGATCACAGCAATCCTGGATAATTTTCAGCTGGAAGGACTTTTCCACGAAATCAACCCGATCAGCAGCGGACACATTCACTCAAGCTTTCTGGTGACTTTCAACTCCGTAATAGACCCCCAAAAATTTATACTACAGCGGGTAAATACGCATGTATTCCCAGAATCAGAACCCCTGATTAACAACATTCGACTGGTCACAGACCATCTGCGTAAACAAGTTGCATCGAGAGGAAAGAACTCAGCAACCTGCGTGGTGGAAATGATCCCTACACAAGAGGGGGATTTTCTCCTCAAGCAGCCAAATGGAGACCTTTGGCGCATGTTCACGAATATTGATCACGCCGATACTTTTGAGTTGGTGGAAAACGAAAAGCAGGTGTACCAGGCTGGTCTGGCGATTGGAGATTTTATTTTTTCTCTGGCTGATTTCCCGGTTGAACAGTTGATTGATACCATCCCCATGTTTCATCACACCCCCTCGCGATTCAAAGATTTTCTGGCTGTTATGAAAGCCGATAGGATCGGCCGCGCTCAAGAAGTGCGAGAGGAGATCGGCTTTGTGCTTGAGCGTCAAGAAATCACCGCTGCGCTGGTAAACATGTTGGATTCAGGGGAGCTGCCCCTGCGGGTGATCCACAATGATACCAAAATCTCAAATGTGCTCTTCGACCGGCAGTCCGGGGATTCAATTTGCATGATCGACCTGGATACGGTGATGCCGGGAACCTCCCTGTACGATTTTGGCGACGCTGCCCGTACGATGACTGCCACTGCGGCAGAAGATGAACGGGATCTCTCACTGGTAGATTTCAACCAGGCATATTTTGAGAAGCTCACCGCTGGGTTTATCCATGGGATGCAGGACAGCCTGACCCCTGGAGAGTTAAAGATGATCCCGGAATCCGCAATATTAATGACCCTGGAATGCGGTATCCGATTCCTGGGAGACTTTCTGGATGGCGACAGATATTTCCATACCGAGTATGACGATCACAACCTGGTGCGCGCCCGCGTGCAGTTCAAGCTGGTCGAGCGCATGGAAGCCAACCTGGATTTTATGCACAACGCGGTCAAATTATTAGTTCCATGATCGTCCTTCTGAAAACACCTTGTGGATGCGAAATCAGTAAGGGAGATTTTGCGTAGAAAATGTTCTGCTGTTTTAAGTAATTCGATAATATTTCCATTGCGATCGATTAATTAAGAAAATCTAGCGAATGCGCAATTCTCTCTTAAATTTGCGTGCAGGTAGATGTAGAAGTCATAGAGAATGAGGAGCAAGCTGATAAACTGGCGAGCAGTGCTGATAAATTCAGATAGAGAATGCGG
>JBDLJU010000036.1:0-17848 GCA_039714215.1 Chloroflexota bacterium
TGTAGATCCGAAGCTGCTTCGCAGGATTGAACAAATGAATGATAAAAACGAGAAGAAAGTACTGAGATCCTGGAGCAGGGCCAGCACGATCTTCCCCCAAATGGTTGGACACACAATTGCGGTGCACGATGGCCGCCGTCACGTGCCCATCTACATCACCGAGAACATGGTTGGTCACCGGTTGGGTGAATTTGCACCCACCCGCACGTACCGCGGCCACGTTCAGGAAAAGCGAAGGTAGGGCTGAGTTATGGCAAATGAATTTAAAGCAGTTGCTAAAGGCGTCAGCTATTCCGCTCAGAAAGTTCGGCTGGTAGTCGATCTGGTGCGCGGGAAAGATGTTGTCGAAGCGCTGGATACGCTAAAGTTCGTGCAAAATCGCAGCTCTGAGCCTGTATATAAAGTTGTGAGATCCGCAATGCTGAACGCCGAAGAGAATTTCGGAGTCAGCCGCGGCTCACTCTATGTTCACAAAATTTTTGCAGATGAGGGCCGCACGCTCAAACGAGGCCGTTTCGGTGGCCGGGGACGTTACAAACCCCGCCTGCGCCGTTCCTCGCATGTCACTGTAATCTTACGTGAGAAAGCTAATTAGGTCAGGAGAACATTTATGGGTCGAAAAGTAAATCCGATTGGTTTCCGCCTGGGCGTGAATAAGACATGGGACGGTCGTTGGTACGCAGAAGGTGCAGATTACACCGAGCAGCTTCACCAAGACTTCGCAATTCGCGATCGAATTCGTGAATTGGCCCCTCGAGCAGGCGTTTCCAAAATAGAAATTGAACGTTTTCCCGGAAACGTGCGCATTTTCGTACACACTGCTAAACCAGGTGTGTTGATTGGGCGCAAAGGCGAAAGCGTGAAAATTATGCGTAAAGCCTTAGAAACATTGGTAGGGAAGAAAATTGATCTGCAGATCAAGGAGATCAAATCCCCAGACCTGGACGCTTTCCTGGTCGCCACCAATATTGCTGAGCAGTTTGAACGCAGGATCAGCTACCGCCGGGCAATGAAACGTGCCCTGCAGCAGGTGATGCGTGCCGGAGCTGAAGGCGCCAAAATTGAGGTTGCTGGACGCTTAGGCGGTTCAGACATGGCCCGCCGGGTATGGGTGCGTGAAGGCCGCGTGCCGCTGCACACCTTGCGTGCAGACATAGACTACGCCGTAACCACCGCCGTGACTACTTACAGTACGATCGGGATCAAAGTGTGGATCTATAAAGGTGAGATTTTACCTGTCAGCAATGACGAGCCAGAATCCACCGAAGGCGTTTATGTCACCAAGTAAGCCAGAGACAAAAGTAATTATTAAGAGGTTGTCATTATGTTGATGCCAAAAAGAGTAAAGTACCGCAAACAAATGCGGGGCCGGATGAGAGGCAAAGCCAGCCGAGGTGCCGAAGTGCAGTTTGGTGAGTTTGGTCTGCAATCCCTGGAGCCTGGATGGGTTTCTGCCCGCCAGATCGAAGCTGCCCGGCGTGCGATTGTGCGTGCTGCAAAACGTCGTGGTAAAGTCTGGATCCGAATCTTCCCAGACAAGCCGATCACTGCCCGCGCTGCCGAATCCCGGATGGGTAAAGGTAAGGGCGATGTGGAATACTGGGCCGCAGTAGTTAGACCCGGTCGAGTGCTGTTTGAAGTTGGTGGTATGTCGGAAGAAGTTGCACGCGAGGCTTTAACCCGTGCGAAGTACAAGCTTTCGGTAAAGACCAAGATAATCTCCGCTCACGAACGTGCGGGAGGTGCATAATGGATGCTGCCGAAATCCGAGAAATGAGTGCGGAAGACATCGCATTAGAAATCGATGATACCCGTGAAGAGCTGATGCGTTTGCGTTTTCAGCAGACAACAGGCGAATTGACTGACCACAATCAGATGAAAACTGCCCGGCGGAAAATTGCCCGCCTGATCACAGTTCTCAACGAGCGGAAACTCGCCGAAGAGAAGGAAGGTGAAGAATGAACAAACGTCGACGCTTAAACGCTGTGGTGGTTAGCAACAAAATGCAGAAGACCGTGGTTGTTGAAATCACCCGCCGATACCGCCACCCGCTGTATCAAAAAGTGATTACCAGCCGGAGGCGCCTGTTTGCTCACGACGAGTTGGACTGCAACGTGGGCGATGAGGTGATCATCGTTGAGAGCAAACCGATGTCCAAGAACAAACGATTTGTTGTTCAGGAAATCTCAAAGCGCAACGAAAAAGCCGAAGGTATGGCGGAGGTATAGGCATGATTCAAACAGAATCTCGAGTCAATGTTGCCGATAACTCCGGAGCCCGCGAGCTGCTGGTTATTAAAGTTCTTGGCGGTTCAGTGCGAAAGTACGGGCATGTGGGAGACGTTGTTGTGGCCACTGTAAAAGCCGCAACCCCGCATGGCGCTGTGAAAAAGAGCGATGTGGTGAAAGCTGTAATTGTGCGCACTTCTAAGGAATGGCGACGAGATGATGGCTCATACATCCGCTTTGATGATAATGCGGCTGTTATCCTGGATGCTGAAAGCAAGAATCCAAAAGGAACCCGCATTTTTGGCCCGGTTGCCCGTGAGCTGCGTGAGTTAGGATACATGCGGATTGTCTCACTTGCCCCCGAGGTCCTCTAGTGGCCGCCAAGCCAAAGTGCAGGAAGGTATAGCATGAGTGCAAAGATAAAAATACGAAAAGGTGATACCGTAGAAATTGTTACCGGCCAGCGTGATGATAAAGGCAAACGCGGCGAGGTCATCAGAGTAGTTGCTGAAGATAATCGCCTGGTTGTGCAGAGCCTTAACATGCGCAAAAAACACCAACGCCAATTCCAGGCAGAAGGTGGCCGGACGATGAACCCCGGGATCATTGAATTTGAAGGACCGCTGCATATCTCTAATGTGATGCTGGTTTGCCCGAAATGTGACGAGAAAACCCGAGTTGGGATTACTCGTGACGAAGTTGGCCTTCCCTATCGCGTATGCAAAAAATGCGGTAAACAAATTGATTAGCGTGGAGTAGCGGAATGGCAATTCGATTAAAAGATAAGTACGAAAAAGAGTTAGTGCCCGCCCTCAAAGATGCCCTCAACCTTGGGAATGTAATGGAAGTGCCCAGGCTTGAAAAAGTAGTACTCAACATCGGCGTCGGCGAAGCCCTGGAAAATGCCAAGGCATTAGATGGCGCAGTGGATGATATTCAGACGATTACCGGTCAAAAACCGGTGATTAATAAAGCTCGCGTGAGCATTGCGAATTTCAAGCTGCGTGAAGGCCGTTCGATCGGCACCAAAGTGACCCTGCGCGGGGAACGAATGTGGTCTTTCTTAGACCGCCTGATGAGCATTGCTCTCCCCCGTGTGCGTGACTTCCGTGGCGTCAGCCCCGATTCATTCGATGGGCGCGGCAATTACACCCTCGGGTTCCGAGAGCAGTTGATCTTCCCGGAGATTGCATACGATAAGATCGACAAGATTCGCGGCTTTGAGGTAACAATTGTGACAACCGCAAATAACGATGAAGCAGGCAGAGAACTGCTGCGCATGCTAGGCATGCCATTCAAAACCGAAGGATAAGAATATGGCAAAGAAATCAATGGTTATTCGAGAATCCCGGCGGAAATACCCTGGGCGTGTACGCAACCGCTGCAAAAAATGTGGCCGCCCGCGTGGCTATATGCGTCGTTTTGGTTTGTGCCGCATCTGTTTCAGAGAGCTGGCTTTAGATGGCAAAATCCCGGGCGTGGTTAAATCCTCCTGGTAATCGTGGAGTATAAATAGCATGACAATAACTGATCCGATTGCTGATATGTTGACCCGGATTCGCAATGGCCAAATGGCCGGTCACAGCGCTGTGGCGATGCCCAGCTCAAAAGTGAAAATTGCAATTGCCGGAATATTAAAAGAAGAAGGCTTCCTTGAAGGCTTCGAAGAAGTGGAAGGCGAAAAGCCCCACGAGAAAATTATGCGTGTTCGTCTCAAGTACGTTGGCGAACGCAAGACCCGCCGCCCCGTGATTTCCGGGTTGGAACGAGTCAGCCGCCCTGGGCGCAGAGTGTATACCAAGAAACAAGAGATCCCCTGGATCCTCTCAGGACTTGGTGTTGCAATCATGTCGACCCCCAAAGGTGTGATGACCGGCCAACGTGCCCGGCAAGTTGGGGTAGGTGGCGAGGTGCTCTGTAAGGTCTGGTAGCTTGTTTTTGGCAAGTACCTGCCTGCAAGAGGATAAACATGGAGGTTTGTTAAATGTCTAGAGTAGGACGATTACCCATCGAGCTGCCCAAAGGCGTAGATGTGGAGATTAAGGGGACTCACGTTCGGGTAAAAGGCCCGAAAGGAGAGCTCTCACACACCTTCCCGCCTGTGGTTGGGATTTCCGTCGAAGACGGACAGCTGACGGTGACCCGCAAGTCTGAGGAAAAGTTTGACCGTGCGATGCACGGCACCGCCCGCGCAGTGATCAACAATATGATTGTTGGCGTCACCGCTGGCTTTGAAAAATTCCTCGAGATCCATGGTGTCGGTTACCGTGCAGAAATGACTGGAAAGAACATGGTACTGAATGTTGGTTACTCGCACCCGGTTGAGGTAGTTCCGCCAACAGGGATCACCTTTGAGGTGCTTGAGCGCAACAATTTGATCCGTGTTTCAGGCTATGATAAGCAAGTGGTCGGCCAGATATCAGCTGAGATCCGCAAGGTTCGCCCCCCAGAACCTTTCAAAGGCAAAGGGATTCGCTATCGCGGCGAATACGTGCGCCGTAAAGCTGGTAAAGCCGGTAAGGTATAAGAGGTATAAATCATGGCTAGAATTAATCGAAGTAAAGCACGCATTCGGCGTCACAAGCGAGTTCGGAAAAATGTGCATGGCACACCGGAACGCCCCCGCCTGAATGTTTACCGCAGCCTGAATTCCATCTATGCTCAGGTAATTGATGATGAAGCAGGTGTGACCCTGGTTTCTGCCTCCTCCTTAGATAAGGAACTGCGGGGCAAAATGAAGGGAAAAAATAAAACCGAACAAGCCCAGCTGGTTGGCGAAGCTGTCGCAGACCGGGCAAAGGGTATAGGTCTCACGAAAGTCGTATTTGACCGTGGCGGCTACAAATACATTGGTCGGGTAAAAGCCCTGGCCGATGGCGCCCGCAAAAGCGGACTTGAGTTCTAAGCAGGAGTTATAAATGGCTGATTATAAACGTAAAGGACCTGATTTCGAAAAAGAGCTGGAAGAAAAGACGGTTGATATCACCCGTGTAGCCAAAGTTGTCAAAGGTGGTCGCCGCTTCGGCTTCCGCGTGACAGTGGTGGTTGGTGATAAAGCTGGCAAAGTTGGCGTGGGTGTTGGCAAAGCCAATACTGTACCCGATGCCATCCGCAAGGCAACCGATAAAGCCCGCAAAGATATGCACAGAGTAAATCTGTACAAAAACACCATCCCCCACGTGGTGATCGGCAAAATGGCCGGTGCCCGCGTGATCCTTAAACCTGCTTCCCCGGGAACCGGGTTGATCGCTGGTGGTGGAGCCCGCGCAGTGCTGCAGGCAGTTGGCGTGCAGGATATTCTCACCAAATCTTTGGGCAGTGCAAACATCCTTAACGTGGTTCAGGCCACCATGGATGGTTTGGACCAGCTCAAGTCGATTGAGGATACCGCCCGCTTGCGCGGCAAGAAAGCAGCAGACCTGCTGCCCAATTGGGAGCGCAAACGTGGCTAAATCTAAAACCCTCAAGATTAAATTGGTAAAAAGCCCGATCGGCTATTCCAAGCGCCAAAAAGGCACTGTGAAAGCCCTCGGTTTGAAAAAAATCAACGATATTGTTGAACAAGCTGATACCCCGGTGATTCGCGGCATGATCTTTAAAGTGAGCCACCTGGTTGAAGTGGAAGAATAAGGCGTGACTATGAAGTTACATGACTTAAAACCAAACGAAGGGGCTAAAAAGTCCCGAATCCGTGCGGCCCGAGGTACTGGCGGCAAGCGCGGAAAAACTGCTGGCCGCGGCCAGAACGGTTACGGCTCCCGTGCAGGTTCCGGCGGCAATCTGTACCGCCAGGGTGGAAACCTGCCCTTTTACCGCCGGCTGCCGTTCAAGCGTGGTTTCCGTCCTCCTAACCGGACGATCTACAATGAGATCAACTTGGACCAACTCAATAGCTTTAGAGCCAACGCAGTGGTTTCTCCTGAAACCCTCAACAAAGCCAAATTGCTGCGCAAACCTAATTTGCCGGTAAAAATCCTTGGCCGTGGTGAGATCAAAAAAGCACTCAAAATCAGCGCCCATGGCATCAGCACAGGCGCCCGCGAAAAGATTGAAGCCGCAGGCGGTAGTGTTGAACTAATCGAGCTCGGGTAGGCAATCCTTAGGAGAAGTATAGATGAAACGTTCTGCATGGCGGTACTTATGGACCGCTCCGGACATCCGAAGAAAACTGCTGATCACATTCGGCTTACTGGTTCTCTATCGATTCGTTGCTCAGATCCGTGTCCCTGGGGTTGATACTCAGGCGCTAGAACTTGCGTTTGGAGGATCCAGTTCAGGAGCTAACTTCTTACAGATGGTCAACCTGATCTCCGGCGGTACCTTGCGCCAGTTCTCAGTTTTGGGCATGGGTGTGTACCCGTACATTACCGCCCAAATCGTGATTCAGCTGCTTACCCCGATCATTCCTGGTTGGCAGAAACGCATGGAAGACGACCCCCGTGAAGGGCGCAAATGGCAGGAAAAACGCACCTATTATTTCTCGATCTTAATGGGCGCGCTGACTGCTTTTGGGCAGATCGCGGTGGTTTCTACATTGGCGACAGGTACTGGTTCTGTGCTCGAGATTATTCCTGGGTTCGGCTTCAGCGGTGATGCAGATATCCTCGGTTCAGCGACGATCATTATCATGATGACCGCCGGCACGATGTTTGCGATCTGGCTCGGTGAGCTGATCTCTGAGCACGGTATCCGCGGTCAGGGTCTCTCGCTGCTGATCTTCGCAGGGATCATATCCCAGCTGCCCAGCACGATCATCACGATCTGGAATGCCCCCTCAGTCGGTTTCGCTCCAAGCGTTCGCTGGGTCGGCCTGGCGGCTTACCTGGTGATCATGCTGCTGACCATCTTCGTGATTGTTTTCGTGCAGCAGGGACGCCGCAATGTGCCCGTGATGTACCCTGGGCGCCGGGTTGGCAACAGCATGTCGATGCCGGTCAAAGGCACCCTTCCGCTGCAGGTTAACATGGCTGGAATGATCCCCTTGATCTTTGCCAACGCCATTTTGCAGTTCCCTGGGATGGTGGCAAACTTGCTGATCAGTTCTGAAACAGAATGGGTTGCCCGCATGGCAAACTGGACTGCATTGAATATTACGGTGACCAGCCCCTGGTATTGGGTGATCAACTTCATTTTTGTGGTTGGTTTTGCCTTTTTCTATACCGATGTGCTCTTTGCCCAACAAAATTACGGCGAGAACCTGAAACGGTCTGGGGCACAGGTCCCCGGGGTGAGCCGCGGGGCACCAACCCAGCGCTACCTTACCCGGGTGCTGCGCCGGATCACATTCCCGGGCGCAATCTTCCTCGGGGTGGTCGCCGTGCTGCCGTATATCGCCACGTTGATTTACCCTCCTTTGGGTCAGATCTCTGGCGCACAAGGCGGCGGCTTTTTGATCAACTCTTCTGGATTGTTGATCGTGGTTGGTGTTGTCCGTGATACCTTCTTCAACATTGAAGCTGAATTGAAGGTGCACGGCTACGACGAGTCACTTTTAGTGAAATAAGGGACGGCTCGGTGCCAGTCTACCTCGTAATGATCGGCGCTCCAGGCGCAGGAAAAGGAACCCAGGCACGACTGATCGCGACCAAATTCGGTCTCGCTCACATCTCCTCGGGAGATCTTTTTCGAGAGAACATTAAAAATCACACAGAACTAGGGAAGCTTGCCCAGTCTTTTATTAGCCGGGGCGAGCTGGTACCCGACGAGCTGACCATCCGTATGGTTGAAGACCGCTTGTCTCGGGAGGATTGTGTCAACGGAGCCGTTTTAGACGGTTTCCCCCGCACACCCACTCAGGCGCAAGCGCTCAGCGAGCTACTGGAAGGCTTAGGATACCGGATTAACCTGGTACCTTATATTAAGGTGCCAGACGAAGTGCTGGTAGAGCGCCTGTCAGGCAGATGTACTTGCCGGGCACAAGGCCATATCTATCACAAGCAGTTCAATCCACCCAAAGAAGCGGGGATCTGTGATGTAGATGGATCAGAACTTTACCATCGTGAAGATGATTCGCCGGAAACCGTCCGGAATCGAATTGCTGTTTACATGGAGCAGACTTGGCCTTTGATTGAGCACTATCTTGGGCTGGGGATTCTGGTCGAAATTAACGGAAACCAACCGATTGAAAAAGTTCAGGCAGATTTGCTTGCAGCTTTGCCATCGGAGGTATAAGAGGATACAGGTAGTATGGTTGCTTGGGAACGAAATGTAGTGATTAAGAGTGCCGCTGAGATTGAGATCATGCGTGAAGCGGGTCGAATCAATGCCCTGGCTCTGCAAGCAGTGCGTGAAGCGATTGCACCTGGGATCACTACCGGAGCTCTCGATAAGATCGCTGAGGCAGTGATCCGAGATCACAGCGCTACCCCCGCCTTTCTGGGGTATCCCGGACCGACACCGTATCCGGCAACGATCAACTCTTGTATCAATGAAGAGATGGTGCACGGCATCCCTGGATCACGAGTGATCCAGGATGGCGACCTGGTTTCGATTGACTGCGGTACGATCTATCAAGGTTTTGTAGCCGATTCGGCATTCTCGATCGGCGCAGGCGAATTATCTAAAGAAGCCCAACAGCTTCTTGATGTGACCAACAAAGCCTTAGAAATTGGCATCGACAAGATGCGGTCTGGCAACCGAGTTGGCGATGTGTCCTCAGCGATCCAGATGTATGTGGAAAGCTTTGGCTTCCATGTGCCCAGAGAATATACCGGGCATGGCGTTGGTCGAAAAATGCACGAAGGACCGCAAGTTCCTAACTGGGGTTTACCCGGGCGGGGGCTGGTCTTACGGCCAGGGCTGACAATTGCCCTGGAGCCGATGGTGCTGGTTGGCACCTACCGCACCAAAGTAATGGGTGACCAGTGGGCGGTCACTTCCGCAGATGACAGCTTGACTGCCCACACGGAACATACCATTGCGGTCACAGATGGTGACCCGATGATCTTAACAAAAGTGTAAAAACATTGATTTTTGGTAATAACCAGACCTAGACGAAAATGGAAAGTGTTAGTAAAATCAGTTGTTTTGGCAAAAGAGAAGGAGCAATATCATGAAGGTATCATCATCGGTACGAAAACGATGTAAAAATTGCAAGTTCGTCCGACGTAAAGGTCGGCTGTATGTGATTTGTTCATCGGATCCAAAACACAAACAAAGACAAGGTTAGAGGTAACTTATGGCACGTATTGAAGGCGTTGACCTCCCGCGCGAAAAGCGCATTGAAATTGGCCTGACCTATATTTATGGGATCGGCCTTAAAACATCGAAAGATATCTTGCAAGAGACGCAGATTAATCCCGATACACGCGTCAGAGACCTTACCGATTCTGAGATTGCGTCCCTGCGTGAATACATCACTGGCCAGCTGACCGTAGAAGGTGACCTGCGCCGTGAGGTGCAGATGAACATCAAACGGCTGCTGGAGATCGGCAGTTACCGCGGGCTGCGCCACCGGCGCAACTTGCCCCTGCGCGGGCAGCGCACACGCACCAACGCCCGCACACGCAAGGGACCCAAGAAGACCGTTGCCGGTCGTGGCCGCCGCAGAGGCGCCACCAAGAAGTAAATTGGATTACTGAAAGGATTAATAAGGTATGGCACGAACTGGACGACCTAAACGTGGCTCGCGAAAGACCAAGCGGACGATTTCCGCTGGGCAGATTCATATTTTTGCGACCTTTAATAACACAATTATCACAATTACCGACAACCAGGGAAATACCGTAGCCTGGGCAAGCGCTGGTGCAGTGGGCTTCAAAGGCTCTCGCAAAAGCACTCCCTTTGCTGCCCGCCTGGCTGCAGAGAAAGCCCTCAAATCTGCAATGGATATGGGCTTGCGTGAAGTAGATGTAATTGTAAAAGGGCCTGGCCCTGGCCGTGAATCGGCGATCCGCGCCATTCAGGGCACTGAAATGAGAGTAAACTCTATTGCTGACGTTACTCCGGTTCCACACAACGGATGCCGGCCACCGAAACGCCGCAGAGTATAACTATTAACAACCAACTATACGCAGGATGAAGTGAGGATTAAGTAATGGCTAGATATACTGGTCCTGTATGTAAACTGTGTCGACGCGAAGGCGAGAAGCTGTTCCTCAAAGGGGAACGCTGCTACACTCCCAAATGCGCGATCGAACGGCGTGCATATCCCCCAGGACAACACGGACGACAGGCCCAATGGTCTCGTGGTAAAAAATCTGATTTTGGCGCTCAGTTACGCGCCAAGCAAAAAGCTCGCCGCACCTATGGTGTGTTGGAACGTCAGTTCCGCCGCTATTACCGGCAGGCTTTGAAATCCCGTGGACTTACCGGTTTAACCCTGCTGCAGATTCTGGAATCCCGTTTGGATAACGTAATCTACAGAATGGGCTATGCCAGCAGCCGGGCACAAGCCCGCCAGCTGGTGACCCACGGACACTTTATGGTTAACGACCGCCGCACCGATGTCCCCTCGATGCAAATGAAACCCGGTGACGTTATTACCGTGCGTGAAGGCTCACGCAAAAAACAATTGATTAAAGATTTGATGGCAACGGCTGAGGAACGCAATGCTCAGGATTGGATCATCCGCGACGTGAAGAATTTCAGCGGCGGGATTTCCCGGTTACCTGAACGTACCGAAATAGATGCCAACCTCAATGAACAATTGATCGTGGAATTTTACTCACGATAAGATTGGTAATAACCCATCCGAGAGTGGGCCGAAGTTTGGCTCACTGGTAGGGGAAGGAAATGTCTTGTGATCGTACTAAGTAATATGGTTACTCCGAGAATCGAGCGCGAAGCCGAATCTCGAAATTATGGAAAGTACATTATCAGCCCGCTGGAGCGCGGTTATGGTGCCACTTTAGGCAACGCTCTGCGCCGGGTGTTACTCTCTTCCCTTGAAGGCGCGGCTATCACCTCGATCCGGATTACCGACGTGCAGCATGAATACAGTGATATTCCAGGCGTCCGGGAAGATGTGATCCAGATCATGCTTCAACTAAAGCAGATTCGGATGACGATGGTCGATGTGGACACTGCCCGCCTGCACCTTGAGGTGCGCGGTGAAGGAATTGTGACTGCTGCGGATATTATTGCTCCTCCTGAGGTTGAGATCGTAAACCCTGATCTTTATTTGTTTACTTCAGACAGCTCGAAGACCAAGTTGGAAATCGAGATGACCGTGGAGCGCGGCCGGGGATATTCCCCAGCCAATGACCGCAGCGGCCGTTTGCCGATTGGTGAACTGCCGGTGGACGCAATTTTTACTCCGACTAAACAAGTGAATTGGGAAGTTGGTCAGGCCCGCGTTGGCCAGAGCACCAACTATGACCGTTTGATGATGGAAATTTGGAGCGACGGAACCGTCCCTCCAGAAGAAGCAATGAGCACATCGGCTGGAATCTTGATCGAGCACCTGCGGCATATTGCCGGGGTGACCGAAATTTCTTTGACCCCTGTGGTTGAAGAAGTCGAGATGGACGGCCGGATGACCAGTGAAATATACGAAACCCCGATTGAAAACCTCGATCTGTCTGTTCGTGTCTTTAATTCCTTGAAGCGAGCTGGAATCATCACCGTTGGTGAAGTATTAGAGTTATTAGAAAAAGGTGAAGATGCCATCATGTCGATTCGCAATTTTGGCGAGAAGAGCATGGACGAACTTGTGGAAAGTATGACCGAAAAAGGCTACCTTGAGACGGATGAAGAAACTGTCGAAGAGACGGAGGATGCCTAACCATGCGACATAGAGTAGCAGGAAAACGACTAGACCGCCACATGGGCGCACGCAACGCGTTGCGGCGCACATTGGTAAAACAATTATTTGAATATGAGCGCATTCAGACCACGCGTGCCAAGGCCGAAGCAATTCGCGGCCAGGCAGAAAAGTTGATCACGCTGGCAAAGCGCGCTCATGCCGCCGAAGATACCGCCAAGATGGTACATGCACGCCGTCTGGCCCAATCCCGGCTGGCTGATCCAGAGAGCGTCAAGAAACTGTTTGACGAAATCGCCCCCCGCTTTACAGAGCGGAACGGCGGGTACACCCGGATGTTGAAAATGGGTCGCCGCCTCGGTGATAGCGCAGACATGGTTATTCTAGAGCTCGTCGAGTAGAGATTTTTTTAGAAACCCTTTCCGGAGTACCGGATAGGAATGGCACGTTACCAAGTTATCCTTTCATACGACGGCACGGCATTCCATGGAATGCAGCGCCAGCTGAATGCCCGCTCGGTTCAAGGCGAAGTTGAAACTGCCCTGAAAAAGATCGGTTGGCAAGCCAGCTCGATCCTCGCCGCAGGGCGCACCGATGCTGGTGTGCATGCTGAGGGGCAGGTAGTCGCATTTGATTTCGATTGGCAGCACTCGCTGCTTGATCTCAAAAATGCGCTCAATGCTGCCTTGCCAGGGGATGCTGCAGTCCAAGAGGTGCAGCGCTCGGCGGATGAGTTTCATCCCCGCTACGATGCCCTGGCACGCACTTACCGCTACCAGATCTTCTGCCAGCCAACCAGGGACCCGCTCCGAGAGCGGTATGCCTGGCGGGTGTGGCCTGAACTCGATCTGCAAAGCCTGAAACATAGTGCCCAGCTGTTGGTCGGAGAACACGATTTCGCAGCTTTTGGAACCCCTCCAAAAGCCGGAGGGATCACCATCCGGCAGGTCTTTAGCGCTCGCTGGCAAAGAGAAGCAGATGCTTTCAGCTTTGAAGTCAGCGCCAATGCCTACCTCTACCACATGGTGCGCCGAATGGTCAGCATTCAGGTGGAGATCGGGCAGGGCAGGCAAACCCAAGATTGGCTTTCCCGCCATTTGAAGGGAGATTTTGAAGAAATCATCCAGGGTCTTGCCCCGGCTCACGGATTATTTCTCACGCACGTGCAGTACCCGCCTAACCGCGGAAATGAAACAGGATAGCTTAATCATTAGATTGAAGAGAGGTTGTTGTGGACAAAACCTATTACCCAAAAGCTGGTGAAATCCCCCAGGAATGGTTCGTGGCTGATGCCAACGGTCAAAACCTGGGACGCTTCGCTACCAAAATTGCCAGTATTATTATTGGCAAGCACAAACCAGGGTTTACTCCTGGCGTAGATGTTGGCGACTATGTAGTCGTGGTCAACTGTGAGCGTGTGGTTGTTACCGGTAAAAAATTAGATGACAAAATGTATTACCATCACTCAGGTTACCCGGGTGGTCTCAAGGAAATTTCCTTGCGAGACCAGTTAGAAAAACACCCAGAGCGCGTGATCACCAAGGCTGTGTGGGGCATGCTCCCGCACAATAAGCACGGACGCAAGCTGCTTAAAAAGCTGAAAGTCTATGCTGGCCCAGACCACCCGCATGAAGCCCAAAACCCGAAACCGTTGGATTAAGGAGCTAACAAATGGCTGAATATTTTGAAGGAATTGGCCGCCGCAAAGAGGCCACTGCCCGAGTCCGAGTATCAAACGGTAAAGGCGAATTTATAGTGAATGGCAAACCGTTGGAAGAATATTTCCCGCGATTTGGTGATGTACTGATAATTCTTTCACCACTGGAAGATGCTGGTGCCAAAGGAACAGTAGATATCTCCGTCCTGGTAAAGGGCGGGGGGACCACTGGTCAGGTTGGCGCCGTCCGGATGGGTATTGCCCGAGCGATGGTCAAGATGAACCCTGAAGTTGACCGCGCCATGCGACACGGTGGACACAAAACCCGTGACCCCCGCGTGAAAGAGCGCAAGAAACCGGGTCTCAAACGAGCCCGCAAGGCGCCCACCTACACCAAGCGCTAAAATTTTCCACACAACAAATACCGCGGTGGCTTTAAGCACCGCGGTTTTTTCTTAAGGAGCGTTGAGATGCGATTATTGATTGTCCGCCATGGGGAGAGCACGACGAATGCGGATCGGGAAGGAATTAAACAGCCCGCAGATATGAATTCCGTCTTGACGGACCTGGGGATTCAGCAAGCCGAAAAAGCGGCTGCCTGGTTGAAAGAAAATGTTAAGCACGTAGATCTGATCTATTCAAGCTCGCTCAATCGAGCGCAGCAAACCGCCGCACCAATTGCACAGGCATATCAGCTCCCGGTAGAAATCAGCCACCGAATCCGCGAGGGCGGTTACAATTATGCAGATGGCAGCCCGATCCCCGATGACCTGCTGCCAATTGATAAAATGTTCGAATGGCATACCCGCCCATTTGACCCCTTCGATGACCAACTGGAAGAGTGTGAATCATTTGCGGAGCTAAAAGAACGGGTGGCCGAATTTCTGGATATTATCCAGGAAGCGTATCTTGATAAAACTTTGGTGGTTGTCACCCATGGTTGGACGATGAACGCGTTTTATGATGTGATCTTTAACAACTGTGTATTTCGGCAATGTTTCTTCCGCAATGAAAATACCGCAATTACATATTTGGAATATGATCCATCTCGGACGCTTGGTCCGTGGATTGCTCACTTCATTGCCCAAACACCGCATTTGGGCATAATTTTAGACGAAAACTTATAGGACTGTGCAATGACCAAAAAAGGAATCACGCTTTTGGGGCTGGGGCCAGGGAATTCAGCCCAGCTTACCCGCCAGGCCTGGGAGATCCTAACCTCCGCGGATGAGATCTATCTGCGTACTGCGCAGCACCCGGTCGTCGATGATCTGCCTTCAGGCATCCGCCTGCATGATTTTGATCAGGTGTATCAGGAAAAGGAAAATTTTGAACAGGTCTACCAGGTGATCATTGAAAAGATCATGGAAATGGGCCGCCTTGACCAGGGCGTGATCTACGCTGTTCCCGGCCATCCCTTCATTGCCGAAGCGACCGCACCAGAAATTTACCGCCTGGCTAAGGAAGAAGGTATCCCGGTAACGGTGGTTGATGGACTCAGCTTCCTTGAACCTGCGTTTTCCGCTTTAGGACTTGACCCGCTGCCGAATACGGCGATCGTGGATGCTTTGACCTTATCCTCACAGTACAGCCCCGGATTTCCCCCAGATTCTCCTGCATTAATTGCCCAAATCTATTCCCAGCATGTTGCCAGTGAGACCAAGCTCACCTTGATGGCTCAATACCCTGATGAGCATCCTGTAAAGCTGATCCATGCTGCCGGTACAGACCAGGAAATCATTGAAGAAATTCCATTATTTGCGCTCGATCAGAGTGAGCAGATCGGCTTGCTTACCTGTCTTTACCTCCCCCCGCTGGCACCAGCATCATCATTTGAAGGTTTTCAAGCCCTGATTGCCCATCTGCGCTCTTCTGAAGGCTGCCCATGGGATCAGGAGCAGACTCACCAGTCACTGCGATCCAATTTGCTGGAGGAAGCTTTTGAGGCAGTCACAGCCATTGATCTGGATGATGTCGATGGCATGCGAGAAGAGTTAGGTGATTTACTGCTCCAGGTCGTACTGCAAACCCAGATCGCGGCTGAAGATGGTGAATTTAGCATGGCAGAGGTGATCAATGGGATCCACACAAAACTGGTGCACCGCCATCCCCATGTGTTTGGTGAGATGGATTTAGATGATGCAGATGAGGTCATCCAGAACTGGGAGCGGATCAAAGCCAACGAACGTGATGAAAACGGGCAGGAAGAAAAAGGACTGCTGGACGGTATCCCCATTGCGATGCCGGCGTTGTCTGTCGCAGAAAAATATCAAAACCGCGCCGCCCGGGTCGGTTTTGATTGGCCAACACTCGAGGGTGTTTTGGAAAAACTGGAAGAGGAAATTGGGGAACTGCGGGAAGCCAAATCATTCGAGGATCAGTCTGAAGAGCTTGGCGATTTGATCTTTGCTCTGGTTAACCTGGCGAGATGGTTGAAGGTTGATCCGGAAACTGCCCTGCGGGAAACCAATCAAAAATTCCTGAAGCGCTTCAAGGCCATCGAACGTGCAGCCCGCGCCCGCGGCATCCAGCTGATGGATATGTCTCTTGAGGAGATGGACCTTATTTGGGAGCAGTCTAAAAAGGGAAAACAGGTTGATTAATCAATCCAGTTCGAAAAAATAATATCGAGCAAAAATCTGCTCGATATTTTCAAATTCAATCAACGGAAACAAGACAGCAGCCTGCTGTCTTGTTTTTTGATAGCTATTGGTTTGGATCTGGTTCCTCGATGTATCGTTCCCCGGCCTGGACCATGGTTGCCAAATAGTTCTGGGATGGGGGCAGGGGGCAGGTGGCGAAGGGTGTGAATGCGCAGGGCGGGTTGTGGGCTTTGTTGAAATCGATGATTACCCTGTCGTCCTCGGGGATATCCGTCACCAGGAAGCGCCCTGATGGGTAGCTGCCTTTCCCGCAGCTCTGATCGTGGAACAGGATATAATACTGGCCGCTTGGTAAGGCAAAAGCATCCAGGATAAATTTCTGCCGGTGAAGTTTGAAGCTTAATTGGCAGTCCATTGCGGTTTCTTTAGAATCTCCGAGCACATCAGGAATTGCTACCATCTTTTTAGGTGAATATGGGGTAACTTCTGCTTCTACCCGGAAATCCTGGTCAATTAACCACCAATTTCGCCCGGTGAAGTTCACTCGATTGGGGGAGTTGGTATGCCTGGTGCGGATACCGATGCGGCCGCCTCGTTTGATCACATTGAATTTAATCTCGCCAACACTGACCACATCTGGATTCCGGTTGGTATCGGGCTCTAAAACCATTTTAGAAATTGGGTTGCCGTTAACTGTGGCAATGATCCCATTGTTAACTCTTAAAGTAACCTCCCCGTCTGCCAGGGTGAGGGTGCCGACCTGCTCTGGGGCAGTCTTTGGCGGGAGTTTCACAGCATTCTCTGTACCAGTTCCGAGAGAGTTTTTCCCATCATTCAGCCAGTCTAACCCCACCAGGGTCAGCCAGCTGTCCGGTGAACGTAATTGTTCATCTTTTTCAGTCTGCCATTCTTTAATTTCTGCTATGTAGGTGGATGCATCGATGCTCATCGTTGTCTCCAGATTAATTTTATCTTTTACATCAAGTCAGCGGTTCAAATTTTGCGGTGAAGTGCCGTAATAGTTTTGGTTGGTAGCTGATCCGGAAGCCTCTGATTGCTTCTTTATTTTCTACAATTTCCTTGAAAACATCGACCACGTAATCAAAATGGCTCTGGGTGTACACCCGCCGGGGGATCGCCATTCGCACCATATCCAATTTGGGGAGGATCTCTTCCCCGGTTTCGGGATCAAGGTATCCAAAAGCTACGGTGCCAAGTTCGACTGCCCGGATTCCGCCGTACTGGAAGAGCGCAATCGAGAGCGCCTGGCCGGGGAGCTGTTTCTGGGGGATGTGGGGGAGGAATTTCAGCGCATCGACGTAAATTGCATGGGCTCCGGGTGGTTCGATGATTGGTACGCCGATCTCAAGTAAACGTTCACCGAGATAAGTAGTCTGCGCCAGGCGGTATTCGAGGTAGGGGACTTCCAGGGCCTCTTTTAGTCCTACCGCGATTGCTTCCAGGTCACGTCCTGCCAGGCCGCCGTATGTGGGGAAGCCTTCGCGCATGATCAGCTCATTGCGGATGTTTTCAAACAGCTGTGCATCGTTGACTGCCAGGAAGCCGCCAATATTGGCGATCCCATCTTTCTTGGCGCTCATTGTTGCCCCATCTGCCAGGCTGAAGGTCTCCTGGGCAATCTCAAGCGGAGTTTTGT
>JBDLJU010000037.1:0-17767 GCA_039714215.1 Chloroflexota bacterium
GCCAGCCCCCCGGACAGCAAGACAAGGATGACCCCTCCGACGGCGATAACGACGACGATTAGCCCCTACTTACGTTTTAGATGAAATAAACCTGACAGGCCTTAAAATCTGTCAGGTTTTCTATTTACGGTTCAACTGTAGATATTGCTTCTAGTGTGTCAACACAGTGAAGTTTTCTTCATAAACCGCTCAGAAATCTTTCCACGGTGTTAATTGTTTCAATAATTTCTAGCCTATCTGCACCAGATCTGCACGAGCAAAGCGTTCGTCAACGCGTAGTTCGTATTTTCAAGCGGAAGATAACAACTTTGATGATACGGCCGATAAGCCAACCAACGATTAGGATGCCGAAGCCAGCTAACAGGTGAAGCATGTCTTCGCTGACAGGCGCCATCAGGATCAGTAAGTATTTGGTCAAACATAACAAATTTCTCCTTCACGACGAGTAGTATCGGTGTCTAAATATGTAGACACCGATTTTCGTTAGATCGTCACAATTTGACCAAGCCAAGTGCATTTTTCGGCGACGATAGGCGTAAGTAGAGCCTGGTTTACAGCTTTTCTGTATGTCCTCGGATCATTTATGTTATAATAGGGTAAATATACGATTCGGAACCTGAATTTCAAGGTTTACCAGAGAAGAATAGGAGAAATCAGCTAATAAAATTAAATCTGGTGACACAATTGTCACAAATTGGGCGGAATTGGATCTAGGCAGTTAATTTGCATAAAGAATGTTTACTGACATCATTGGGGGCTTCTTGGATTATGGTGCTTGCTACCAAATCTTTTTTTTCGTTGAAGATTGAGTAAATGGTTTTGATTGGATGTACATTCATATCCAATCGGAAATTTTTGGTTCCCAATGACAAATTTTGAGGTGTTATTCTTGGTTTAAGTCGTTTTACTTAATGGAGAATCTCAGCAAAAGCTCTTGCGGCGTTTTTAAGAAATCAGTAGCGAATAGTAGGGTGTTGGGCGAAGTACGCAGAAGAAGATGGTTTGTTTCAAAAAATGAACAAAGGAGATTGGAAAAGAAAAAAGCCATCCGGCGTCAAAGAAAGCGTCAAAATAAAAGAAATAATCCTAGAAGGAGGTACTAATTATCTGATGACTGAAGAAATGTATACCAGAGGTGATTGGTTGGTGCACGCACATTATGGTGTCGGTCAGGTCAAACGTAAAGAGAAAAAAAATTTAGAAGGCGTTAAGAAAGTATTTCTTAGAGTAAAAACATTAAATGCAGAGTATTGGCTGCCTGTTAAAAACACGGAGGTTTCTCATATTCGCCCACTCGCTTCTGAATACCAAATCAAAAAAGCGATTTCTCTAATTCGTAAGCCGCCAAGCGCCTTACCAAAAAACTTTAAAGATAGAAGAAAAGATATTCTGGAAATATTAAAGGGTGTTTCATTGTATTCAAGAGCAAAAATGATTCGAGACTTACATAGTATAGAAATATCCTCGAAAACGAATTATTCAGACAAAGTGTCTTTGCAGAAAATGAAACAACAATTGTTGAATGAATGGTCCGTAATTTTGGACGAGGATATTGAGATTCTTGAGGAGAAACTTAAGAGTGCTCTCAGAATTAGTATGGATAAAAAAGAAGTTGGAAATATGGAAAATGGAGGAGAAAATCAAAACGGTCAAGGCGGCAGTTCATGAAGATGCAATCAGTGTCTGCGGCGAGCCATCGGAAAACGATTCGACGCTTCACTCCCTATTTGAAAAAATATAAACTAATGGACATTAATTTATGGCAAGGATTAGAAATAATAAACTTAGACGAAGAAGGCAACAAAAAGCGCGTGTTGGTAAATTGAAAAAAAGTTGGCTGCAGTAAAAACAATTGCTGAACGTAAAAAATTGATTGAGCAGATCAAGAAAGGTCAGCCATTCTATGTTCGGCCAAAAAAGGAGAACAATATTAAATGTGTGGAATTGTAGGGTCATACCCGGCTGACAGAAACCAAACAATCCAAGCTAGCCTTCGTAAGCTAGTACACCGAGGCCCTGACGGTAATGGAATTATTAATACTACCAATAGTTCTCTTGGGCATACCAGGTTGTCAATCATTGATGTTGCTCATGGACATCAACCAATGAGACATGAGGATACGTGGATTGTGTTCAACGGGGAAGTATATAACTTTGAAAAAATTGGGGAAATGATTCCAACTAAATTAGAAACACAAAGCGACACCGAAGTAGTTTTGCATTTGTATCAAAACTTTGGACCAGATTGTGTTTCATTATTGGACGGCATGTTTGCTTTTGCAATTGTGGATGAGGAATCGATTTTCTTAGCAAGAGATCCTTTAGGGATTAAGCCCCTTTACTATGTTGTCAAGGATCAAGTCCTATATTTTGCTTCGGAAATGAAAGCCTTGTTAGAAATTTCCCCGGATATTGAAGAATTTCCAGCCGGGCACTGGTGGCACTCAGACCTGGGGATAAGGCAATATCATCAATTGATTTCTGACTCAATTTGCCCGGCACATGGTGAAGATAAAATCCTTGAAGGGCAAACATCAATGATTCGACGAGCCCTTCAGAAGGCCGTTGAAAAGCGAATGATTGCTGATGAAAATGTACCAGTTGGAGTCAGCTTAAGTGGCGGTTTGGATAGCAGCGTTGTAGCTGCTTTCGCCCGAGATGTAAATGATAATCTTGATACTTTTGTAGTTGGTGTGTCTGGAGGGAAAGATATAGACGCTTCTATAGAGGTCGCCAATTATTTAGGTACAACCCATCATATTTATAAGTATTCATTAGATGAAATGGTGTCTGTACTACCAGATGTGATTTATCATCTTGAATCTTTTGATGCGCCACTGGTTAGAAGTGCAATACCAAATTATTTCCTGGCAAAATTAGCTTCGGAACATGTCAAAGTAATCCTAACTGGCGAAGGAGCAGATGAATTGTACGCCGGGTATGAATATCTCGCTGATATTAATACCCCAGATCGACTTCAAGACGAATTATTGCTCTTGACCAAAAAACTCCAAAACACCAATTTGCAGAGAGCAGACAGGATGTCAATGGCCCATGGGCTCGAGGCAAGGGTACCTTTTCTTGATAAGGAATTTGTTGACTTATCATTGGCATTACCAGCTTCGTGGAAGCTGAATAAACAAGGTCAGGTTGAAAAACAATTACTCCGAAAAGCCTGCGAAGGTCTGATCCCAAAGAGGATCTTGAATCGACCCAAGAGCAAGTTCTCAGACGGCGCTGGTTCATTAAATTTGCTCGCTGAATATGCAAACCAGAAAATTTCAGACGGAGAATATCGCCGAAACGAACCAGCGATTAAAGATTATAAGTTGAGATCAAAAGAAGAGTTGCTCTATTTCCAAATTTTTAATGGGATTTTTGGAGCTGAGCTTTCAACTCAAATCCAAGGAAGAACACGTTCAATTACAAGCGGTGAGCTGTCTTAGGAATGTGAATGAAAACTATTATTGCTGCGGTCCTCGGAGAATGTGTGCATGTTACAGGAAATCTGAATTTTCTTTGATTAGCTGATCCAGGGGGTTTAGCATTAGCAGTAACATCTGGACTATTGGATTCCCTGCAGCTAAAAAAAATAACCCATTCGGAAAAGGAGAAATTTACACGTTAATAGACCACTTAGGTGCTTGGGTGGCAATAGACAAAACATCTGGCTGTGCCATAAGTGAAGAACAACGAATACTAACTGTGCAACTGAGGAGATAAAATGGCAAAAGTGAGAAATATAACCGTATTAGGGGCTGGACATGGCGGAAAAGCAATGGCTGCTTATTTAGCCCTCAGCGGCGCAAAAGTTACCTTATATAATCGCACCTGGAAAAATATCGAAATAATCAAAGAAAGGGGAGGAATTTCTCTGAACGCCGCATCAGGATTATCAGGTTTTGGGGAAATTTCCAAGGTTACCTCCAATATTGCAGAAGCAGCAGCAAAGTCTAACCGACTGCTGATGGTGGTGGTTCCGGCATTTGCTCATGCGAGTATTGCAAAAAACATTGCACCCCATCTATCAAAAGGGCAAACCATTGTACTAAATCCAGGCAGAACCTTTGGGGCTATTGAATTCCGCAAGATACTGACTAAAAACGGATGTAATGCCGATGTAACTGTTGCAGAAACACAAACTTTTATCTATGCTTCAAGATCCGATGGTCCCGCACAAGCATTTATTCACCGGATAAAAGACGCGGTTCCACTTGCCGCAATCCCTGCTGATCACACAAATCAAGTATTGGAAATTCTGCGTCCTTATTACCCGCAATTTATTGATGGTAAAACTGTTATGCACACAGGCCTTGATAATATTGGGGCAATATTTCATCCAACCATTGCTCTCCATAATGCCGGTTGGATCGAGGCAACAGGTGGTGATTTCCAGTTTTACACACAAGGTGTTACTCCTGCAATCGCGAGAGTTATGGAAGCAGTTGATCGTGAAAGAATTAATATCGGAAAAGCGCTCGGTATTCAATTGATGACAGCATATGAATGGTTAAAAATAGCTTATGATGCGGTGGGTGATAACCTGTACGAGGCGATTCGAAATCAAGAAGGGTATCGTGGTATTTCAGCTCCTCCAACTGTTAATCATCGTTATATTAATGAAGATGTTCCAATGAGTTTAGTTCCGATGGCATCTCTGGGTCGAAAATTAGGCATCAAAGTACGTGCGATGGAGAGTATTATTCGCTTGGCCTCAATTATCAGAAAAGTCGATTTTTGGGAGCATGGGAGAACGGTTGAAAGTTTAGGTCTGTCACTTCAATCACTAAGTGATCCATTAACTTTTATTGAGGGAAAAGGCTTAATCAAGCAGCTTCCAGAAAAGGGCGAAATTTTGGATATCCCTGAGGGTTAACCAGAAATTTTAAGACTTGGCATCTGGGGACTTGGTTTCTACAATTACAACAGGAATCCGATTTGATTATACGGGACTGTCCGACAAATATGGCACTGCTGTCGGGAGTGTCAGAATAACTGGGATCAGCTGGTATTTCGGCTTAGTTGGAATGAAAAATAATTGGGACAATGTTGTCTCACCTGAACATAAAACTAGAATTCCGGGTCTAAGTTTCGAAAAGTGAACCTAAAACCTGGCAGGTTTTTTTTGCAAATAAATGATTGAAAAATATCACTGTAATAATTTCTCCACTCAACCGGGATGAGTGTGCGCAGCCCGTTAGCGAGCGGTCAGAGTCTAATGGTCATGTCAATGAAGCAAGACAGGGAGGTGTTAATCTCAGTCCTTCAACCCTCACCCTGGTTTCATTCACACAAAGCCATGAGTTTGACGTCCCTCTCCCAAGGTTGGGAGAGGGAATGCCATTCGAAGAACGGCTGGGTGAGGGAAAACCTGTCAGGTTTTTCCAACTGAGGCTCAGATTCCATCCCTTGACGAAAGTGGTCAGCTTCACGGCTCAACCCATTATTTAGCTTCCCCAACTCCCCAGACGTGTACCAGGGGTTGTTCGCCATCGCCAAACAGCTCTAGTACGTAAAGGAGATTGTTGGTCCGGTCATAGGCTGCCGCCCCCAATAGATACTTCTGCTGCAGGGCGGAGTGGTTGTAGAGCAGTTCAGAGACATCCAGGATGGCATAAGGCTGAGGTTGGTGAGGTTCCAACTGGCCAAGGGCAACCCGAGCCAAATCATCCGGGCTGTAAAAAAGTATCTGGGCAGTAAACTCTGTCGACCACCAACCGCGCTCATCAAAAGGCGCTTCTGGCACTTCAGGGAAAGGAGCTTCCTGCGGCCAGACCACGCCATTTGCAAAACCATACCAGCACTCGCCGACTCCCTTGGTTCCTGCAAAGATAACTGCCGACCGTTCCCCGGCGGTTAGCCAGGCGCCGCCGTTCCATTCATCTGAATCGTGATAATTTTCCATTTTGTCAGGGCTTTGATCATAGCTGGAACCGTACAACAACAAGGGTGCTGCCTGCAGACGAGTACCCTGCTCTGGTGGATTGCCTTGATTCCATGGGCCAAAAGCAAACAAAGAGGGCCCCTGCCCTCCCCAACCGCCATCCCGGTAGCGGCCAGTGACCAAACGCATTCCGGGTGTGTACCGGGCAGCCCACTCTGCCGAGATGGTAAAAATATAATCGCTGGTGGCATAATTGCTGAAGGCATCCAGGTACCACGGACCGGCCGTCTGCATGTTGGAGAGATCGGTCTCAGCCCAGCCGTGGGTGAGGGAATATTCATCTTCAAGCATGTGCTGGCTCCAGGTGAAGTAGAGCTTTCCGCTGGATTGTTCGCCCTGGGGGGCCAAGTATTCTAAACCAACCCGGCCAATCTCGTAATCGAGGTGTGGAAACAAATTGCCGTGCAAATCTTGGAAATCTTGGAGCGTGCGCGCAGTTGGCAGATCTTCCACCTGCTTGCCCGCTGAGATCATTGGTGCGGGGATACTGACTTCGGAGATTTGTTGGAACCAATCGTGCCCGGTCCCGAACAGAGATCCTGGGAAACCATCCGCCTCACCGGTCGGGTCGCCATCTGGGGAAAATGTGAGCGCAGCACCTCCCCACCCCCAACCAAATTCAGCAGTGCTGGCGGGCAAACGAAATGCACCAATGTAAACCAGATCGTCTGGATAAAGCAGCTCAGAACCAATCACCGCAGCCTGATCTAACGGCTCGGTGACAATCGCTGGGTTATTTAACTGATCATCTACCGCGTTAACAGGATTGGAAGGGTTTTCCTCATCCAGAGGAAGGTTACACCCCGTTAATCCGAGGACAAGCCCCAATAAACTCACTCCTATCACTCTCCTGAACACATCATCCTCCTCTATCCAAACTCAGTCACAAATGGGATCACCGCCCAGGTTGTCAACCGCGATTCCAGATTAACCGCCCATCATGATCACATAATACCGGAAATCCACGTCGCAATAATTTTACTTTATTGTCATCTGAACAAGTGAAAATGTTTGGTGGGAATGATTGGTTGCCAGCTGGGGACCTGACTTCTAGAATTACAACAGGAAGCGGATTTGATTATGCAGGTATTCCGGCTTAAGTGGGATAAAATAATTAATTCCCGGTCTACGGTTGGAAATGTGTATCTAAAACCTGTCAGATTTTTTAGTTTACTGCCTACCGGGAGTAAACAGCCCCAACGATGATCCGCTACCCTTCAGCAGAGCCCGTCTCGCCACAAGAAGTTTTCTTCTCAGCGTTTCATTCTCCCGATAATGAAGTAGGATATTGGTGCTATTTACTTATATTACCCTTCTGGTATATTCTAGATATGAAACGACTGCTATTGATCGGCATGGTATTCGTGGTTATGCTTGGCTGTGCCACGTTGAACCCGAATAACCCGGCGCCCATCCAACCGGAGGGCAGCAATCAGCCTGAGGTTAACACTCAGGAAGAACCAGCCGTAGAGGAGCCTGCACCCGCAGAAACAGATCCCCCCGCAGGCTCAGACTGCTACGCACCGGAGATTCACCCGGTGGGGCAGTCGATTGCCGAGCAGTTCGTAGAAGAAACCAGTTACAACCAGATCATGGGTTGGTTCTGCAACGGGGCGTTGTTTGATGACATTCTCATCGCCCTGCAGACCGAGAAACTTTCTGGGGAGAGCGCCAATGAGCTGCTGGAAATGCAGGCTGGCGGGCTGACCTGGGACCAGATCTGGACAGAAATCGGATTAACCGAGGAGTAAAAAAATGAAAAAAACAAGAATTTTATTGACTTTGAGCATCGTGCTGATCTTCAGCATGGCTGCCGCCGGAACCGTATTGGCGGAAGAAGTCACCATCGAAGGTACCGTTGGATGGTTTGATGTCGATGCAATGATGATGGACTTGAATACCGTCGATGGCGTCGTGCTCGTCTACCTGCCTGAAGGCTTCGACTTTACCGGAATTGAATTCGGTTCGGAGCTGGCCCTGACCGGTGAATTCACCGGCGAAGGCGAGTTCACTGCAAGCGGCGTTGCTGCACCTGCCGAGTGCGACGGTGACGGCGAATGCCCGGATGGCGAGGGCGATGGCGATGGCGATGGGGACCAGGTGGAAGAACGCCACCGGAACGCTTTCTGCGACGAGGACAAGAAAGAAGGCGCCCACCCGTTTGCCGCCGGCATTGCCGCGACCTACGGTGTGAGTGAAGAAGAAGTGATGGCAATGTTCTGCGACGGCTACAGTGTCGGCGCAATCATGCTCGCCTTCCAGACCCGTGAAATGAACGGCGCTGATCCTGCAGATACCCTTGGCCAACGTGACGAAGGTCAGGGCTGGGGCCAGATCTGGAAAGATGCCGGACTGATTGATGATGCTGAAGAGGCACTTCCCCCCGGACAGGCCAAGAAATTAGAAGCCGCTGATGAGGAAAAAAGCAACAATGGCCAGGGTCAAGACAAAGAGAAGAAAGACAACCCCGGCAATGGCGGGAATCCCCCCGGAAAAGACAAGGACAAACCGTCCAAAGACGGGGATGATTAACCGATAGGTTGATTAAAAATTCAAACCTGACAGGAGTTTCCTGTCAGGTTTTTTTGATCGAACAGTGTTCGATTTAATAGAATCGAGAAGCATGCTTCTCGATTCTATTTTTTCATGGATAATAATTAGGTCATTCTGATCGAGGGCGCAGGCGCAGCCCGCAAGCGAGTGGAGGAACTGCATCTCATCTGGTGAAGTATTAGATGGATTCTCCTGTTTCTTCACCAATTGTTGTCAGCTTCCACATCTCTTTCGAGGTTGCTGCTGACTTCAGTGGCTATAGCTAGCAATACATTCACCGCCTACTGCGTAGCGGCAGATTGACAGGTTTGAAGATTGGTCAAGTCTGACTGATTCAGATGACTGCCTTCAAAACAGACATTGAGAAGGCAATCCAGGCAGCAAATCGGCGTTTTGGTCGCCAATATTTTTTCCCAATCTGTTTACATTTGGATACGCTTCACATTCCCGATGCTAAACTACTTGATTGAGGGGTGCAGCTAATAAGTGTTTGGATCTTAGCTTCAGGAAATTCAATTATCAAAGGGTTGATTGCCAGAAGAGAACCAGGGGAAATCGCCTTTCCAAAACCGATTTGTCAATTGACTGAAAGAGAATATTCGACAAACCTATCTTGGGCAAGCCCCAAAGGTGCAGCCAAACATGACGTTCGGGGATTGGGATAAATTCCCCTACAATTAGTGCTGTTATAATTCTTTTAAGAGATATTTCGTAATATTAGGCTGAATTCGAATCGAAAATATTTACCAAGTGATAGATTTTGCATCTAAAGGTGTAGGGTGATCAACCCAATTGCTGGATGGACAACAAAAAACATTTATTCAGTGCAGCAGATTGGATAAATTCAGACGATTAAAGGAGAAAACATTATGACTGAAAATAACAAGTGCCCGGTAACGGGTGGTGCAAACAATCCTGTATCCGGTGGTGGCACGTCGAACCAGGACTGGTGGCCGAACCAGTTGAATCTCAAGATCCTCCATCAGCACTCTCACAAGAGTAATCCGATGGGCGAAGGATTTAACTACGCTGAGGAATTCAAAAAGCTTGACCTAAAAGCCCTGAAGAAAGACCTCCATGTGTTGATGACCGACTCGCAGGACTGGTGGCCTGCCGATTACGGTCACTACGGAGGCCTCTTCATCCGGATGGCATGGCACAGCGCAGGCACATACCGCACCAGCGATGGCCGCGGGGGAGCCGGGACCGGCAATCAACGCTTTGCGCCCCTCAATAGCTGGCCAGATAATGTGAACCTAGACAAGGCGCGCCGTTTGCTCTGGCCAATCAAGCAGAAATATGGCAACAAAATCTCCTGGGCAGACCTCATGATCTTCGCAGGAAACTGCGCCCTTGAGTCAATGGGTTTTCAAACCTTCGGTTTCGCCGGCGGGCGCGAGGATATTTGGGAACCGGAAGAGGACATTTACTGGGGAACCGAGAGCGAGTGGCTTGGCGACAAGCGCTACTCAGGTGATCGGGACCTCGAGGATCCACTCGCCGCCGTGCAGATGGGTTTGATCTACGTGAACCCGGAAGGGCCGAATGGCGAACCGAGTGCGCTCGCTTCTGGCCGCGACATCCGTGAAACCTTTGCGCGCATGGCGATGAACGACGAAGAGACTGTCGCACTCGTCGCAGGAGGCCACACATTTGGTAAATGTCACGGCGCTGGCGATGCGGCCCTCGTCGGACCAGAACCCGAGGGCGCAAACATCGAAGACCAGGGTCTTGGCTGGACCAGCAGCTTCGGCACTGGCAAAGGGGATCACACAATTTCCAGCGGCATCGAAGGTGCCTGGACCCCGAACCCGATCCAGTGGGACAACGGCTATTTTGATATGCTGTTCGGTTACGATTGGGACTTAGTGAAAAGCCCTGCCGGTGCCTGGCAATGGGTTCCGGTCAACCCGGATGAAAAGGATCTCGCACCGGCCGCTCATGATCCATCAAAGCGGGTGATGACGATCATGACGACCGCCGACCTGGCGCTGCGAATGGACCCGATCTACGAACCGATCTCGCGCCGCTTCCACGAGAACCCGGAAGAGTTCGCAGATGCGTTTGCCCGGGCGTGGTTCAAGCTGACACATCGCGACATGGGTCCCCGTTTGCGCTATCTCGGTGCAGAGGTTCCTGCAGAGGAACTGAACTGGCAAGACCCCGTGCCCACAGTCGACCATGAGCTGATCGATGCGGAGGGCATTGCAGACCTTAAAAGCAAGATCCTTGCTTCGGGGCTTTCTGTCTCCCAACTGGTCTCCACGGCCTGGGCTTCAGCGTCCACGTTCCGAGGCTCAGATAAGCGCGGTGGGGCAAACGGGGCACGTATCCGTCTTGCGCCTCAGAAGGATTGGGAAGTCAATCAGCCCGTCCAACTTAAGAAAGTGCTGAAGAACTTAGAAAAAATTCAAAAGGAGTTCAACAGCACACAACCAGCTGGGACGATGGTTTCACTCGCCGACCTGATTGTCCTTGGTGGATGCGCAGGTATCGAGCAAGCTGCAAAGAATGCCGGCCATGAAGTGACCGTTCCCTTCACGCCAGGACGCACGGATGCATCGCAGGAGCAAACTGACGCGGCCTCATTCGCCGTACTCGAACCAGCTGCGGACGGATTCCGTAACTACCGCAAAACCAAATTTGCCGTATCTGCCGAGGAAATGCTGGTTGATCAAGCGCAACTGCTGACGCTGACCGCGCCTGAGATGACGGTTCTTGTTGGTGGTATGCGGGTCTTGAATACCAATGTCGGACAGTCCAAGCACGGTGTCTTCACCAAGCAGCCAGAAATGCTCACCAATGATTTCTTCGTTAATCTACTCGAGATGAGTACGACGTGGAAGGCAGACTCGGAAGACGAAGATGTGTTCGAGGGTCGTGATCGTGCATCCGGAGAAATCAAATGGACCGGAACCCGTGTAGACCTCATCTTCGGTTCTAATTCCCAACTCCGGGCTTTGGCAGAAGTCTACGGATGTGAGCGCTCCCAAGAGAAATTCTTGCTCGACTTTGTAACGGCGTGGGACAAGGTAATGAATCTTGACCGCTTCGATCTCGCCAGATAGACGCTTAAACGCTTTCAAAGTCTTAAAATTAAATAACATCGCCGAGATGGCTCACAGACGCTTAATATTCAGCCAGGTTGACTCCCCTTTTCCGTTCCCGCGCATGGAGCATGGGCACAGGATATTCAAAGAAGGGTGGTTTTTGCTAATTATCTCTGTGATACTTCCTCCTCTCGGAGGCTCGCTTCGCTCCCTTCCTCGGTCGGAATGACAAAATGGGGTGTGCTGCTCATCTACCTGTCATTCCGACCGAGCGTCAGCGAGCGGAGGAAGTCTAACAACCAACATTTGAAAGCAGTCTAGAAACCGCAGAATAATCCGATCAAGACTTCCTCCTCTCGGAATGACAGGACTAAGGTTATTCCCCATCCTCGCGGCGGGCCTGCTCCTCCTCAACCAGGGCGAGCACCTCGACCGCCAGCTCACGCCCGAGCACAAACCACGGTTTCTGGCTATCCTCCTCAGCATCAACCTCAGAGAACAGCCCGGTGAGCTTCTCCAGCAGGCGAGCCGCAGAAGTCGCTTTGGCGGGGTCATCCTTATCCAGCGCAATCTCCGCCTGCACCTGGATCAACCTCCCGACTGCCTGGTCAAAGGTCTCCACCGGGTAGCCCTGGTTGCGGACCGCCTGGGAGACGGCTTCCTCGATCAGCGTGCGCGGGGTCTGCGGCAATGCCCCAGACGGGCTGACAGGGTCCACTTCGGCGGCGGCCAGCCAGCGACCTGTGCCCACGTCGCGGTAGCGGCCCTGCGCATCTCGACGTACCTGCCTGCCGTCTGGTAATACCTGAAGATCCTTAGCTGCTTCCATTTCTCCCTCCGATTTCCCCCAGGTGAATAGATTGTAGACCGTTAATTATAACCATCTGCCAGTAAACCTGCCGGGGGACAATCAAAATGTCAAGCTTTTTCATTAATCTAATCCCCATCTTTTTTTGCTCTCTTTGGTATATAATTTTTTTGAGGGCAGATCCTATGAAAATAAAATTTACACTTGTCTGTTTATTGATGATTATCTTGTGCTCCGCCTGCCGTGCGGGTGTTGATCCGGCACCACTGCCAACGGAAGGACGCGTTGAGGCGGAGTACAGCGAACCAACCTGGGGTGAGCCAAAAAGCTACGCCGCCAACCTGACCCCCGGCGCGCAAAAAGCGCTTGAGCAGTTCCCTGGTGCGAGCGAATACCACATCCAGCTTGAAATCCCCGAGACCCTCACCCTGCCGTTTACCGGCCAGCTGGAGGTGCGCTACACCAACCAGGAAACAGTCCCCCTCGAGGAGATCATCTTCCGCCTGTTCGCCAACTACAACGGCGGAGCGATCATCGTCACCGATGTTGAGGTCGATCAAACCCCGGCTGTCACATCGTTGGAGACCTCCGACACCACCCTGGCCGTGCAGCTGCCCGAACCGCTGGAGGCCGGAGAAGCAGTCACCGTCTCGATGGGCTTCTCGATGAGCGTGCCCACCGAGTTTGGCGGCAACTACGGCCTGCTCAGCTACATCGATGAAATTCTGGTGCTCGATCTGTTCTACCCGATGATCCCCGCCTACGATGAATTCGGCTGGTACCGCCAGTACCCCTCTTCTGCCGGAGATTTAACCTACAACGATATTGCTTTTTACCAGGTGCAGGTCAGCGCGCCGGAGAACCTGGTGCTGGTCGCCAGCGGCTCTGAAGTGGCCCGCCAGACATCAGACGGACGCCAGCAGGTCAGCTTCGCTGCCGGTCCGGTCAGGGACTTTTTCCTGGCAGGCAGCAGCCAGTTTACCCTGCTCTCCGCCGAGGTCGGCGGGGTCACGCTGAACAGCTATGCCCTCCCCGGCAATGCCAGGCACCAGCAGTATGTGCTCGACCACCTGCAGTCCGGGTTGGTCGTCTTCGAAGATTTGTTCGGCGCTTACCCCTATACCGAATTTGATGTGGTCAGCTCTCCGATGCAGGCACTGGGGATCGAATACCCCGGAATTGTGGGGATTTTCAAAGACCTGTATCTGGAAGATAACGAGAAATACGGCTCCTTCACCACCACCCTGTTGGAGACGGTGGTGATCCACGAGCTGGCCCACCAGTGGTTCTACGGCGTGGTCGGTAACAACCAGCAGGCCCTGCCCTGGGTGGATGAAGCGGTGACGCAGTATTCCGTATACCTGTATGGGAACCAGGTCTGGGGTGAAGAGAACGCTGAAGGTCTGATCGAAGATTGGCAGCGGCGCATGGCCTCGCTTGAGGACAGCGAACAGCCCCTGGGGATGGCGGTGGATGAGTACGGCAGGGATTACAGCGGGATCATTTACGGGCGGGGCCCATATTTCTTTTATCAGCTTGGGATGGAGATCGGGGAGGATGTGCTCATCGCCGGGCTGGCGGATTACTACCAGAGCAATATGTGGGGCATCGGGACCACCGATTCGATCCAGGACAGCCTGGAGGGCGCCTGCGAGTGCGATTTAACGGTCTACTTTGAAGAGTGGGTCTATCCCTGAGCGGTTAATTCCCCAACACCAACCCGCCGAATTCCAGATAGGTGCGCATCGTCTCGAAAATTTGTGTCAGCGGATACTCTCCGCTGAGCATTTCCGCGTAGGGTCCCTGGGCAGTGACCGGCACGTTTTCACTCGAGTGGGACCCGGAACTCCAGTCTACCCAAAATGAGCTTCCCCCCGGCATTGGGAAGGGGCCATCCTGCATATAAGACCCGCCGCCATCCTGGTTGAGCCGCATCCCGCCGGTCTCATGGTCGGCGGTGATGATCAGCAGGGTATTGGGGCGATCGAGGATAAAAATCTGGGCGTGCGCCACGGCGGCATCGAGGCCCAGGGTGAGCTGGATGGCGGCTTCGGCATCATTGTCATGCGAGGCCCAGTCAATCTGACCAGCCTCAACCATCAAAAAGAATCCATCCGGATCCCGCGAGAGGATCGCCAGGGCGGCTTCGGTCATTTCAACCAGGGTCGGGGAGTAGGGCTGCTGCATTCCATCAGCGCCGAACAAACCGATCAGCCGATCCGTCGCAGATAGGTCGATATCTCTGAGCTGCTCCCCCCGGCAGATATAGGTATAACCAGCGGAAATCGCCTCAGCGATCAGGCTGCTGCCGGTTAGCTGATTGCCCTTCCCCGCAAAGCAACCCGTCTCACTGATCGGGTAAAAATCATCCTCCCCGCCGCCAAGCAGCACCTCAATCTGGTGAGAAATCATCTGGCGGGCAATTTCTGTGCGCTGGCTGCGGTGATTGACATGCGCAGCAAAGGACGCGGGAGTGGCATGCGCCAGCGAGGTGGTGCTCACCAACCCCACAGACCAGCCATGCGCCTGCGCCAGCTCGAGGATCGTGGTCACGGGCGTGCCGTAGGGGTCAACGCCGACCGCCTGGTAGAGAGTCTGCACCCCGGTGGCGATTGCGGTAGCGGCGGCAGCTGAATCGGTGACCTCCCGGTCTGCTGAGGCGGTTTGGGCGCTGCCGTGCACCGGCAAGTTATCCATCACCAGCAAACCACCCTCGCCGGATGCCAGCCAGGTGGCAGCAGTGCGATGGTTAAAACCCATGCCATCACCGATGAATAAAATGATCCCCGGCGGGGTCGGGGGCAGCGTGGCGCTGGGCAGCGCGGTGGCAGTCGGCTCAAGGGTAAAGGTGGCTGTGGGGAAAAGGGTCAGGGTGGGCGTACTCAGTCCAGCGGTTGGATCGATGCTGATCTCGCTGGGAACGGCATGCTCAACCGGGGGAACCTGCCGGGCAGTGCAGGCTGTCAAAGCCAGCACCAGAAGGAATAAACTGCGTCTCATAACCTGATTGTATCGCTTTTGAGGAATGCTGCAACCGAAAAAACTGAATTTTGTCGAGGGAAAAATTAATCTGCCGGTTTAAATTGAATCTCACCCATCTTTTCAGGATATTTTCCCTGCTTCCCCTGGAACACTTTGCGGATCAGCTCCAGATCTGCCTGCATATCTCCGCTGGGATAAAATCCAGCAACCAGCCCGGCAGTTTTGGATGGGAAATCGATATAGGCAAAATGGATCGGGACTTCGGCCAGGCGGGCAATATGATAAAAACCGCTGCGCCAGTAATTTGCTTTGCTGCGGGTGGCTTCTGGGGCAATCCCCAGGATCATGTGATCACTGGCCTTCATTGCGGCGGCATTTTGTTCAACGGCGTTGAGCCTCTGGCTGCGGTCCACCGGGATGCCCCCAAGCCCGCGGGATATCCAACCGAGCGGCCCCCAGAAGAGTGCTTTCTTGCCGATCCAATTGGGAATGATCCCGACCGAATAGACCGCCATCAACATATAGAAGAAATCCCAATTGGTGGTGTGCGGGGCAAAAATGGCCACCATCCTGGGGTCATCGGGAAGCTGGTCGACCACCGTCCAGCCAGTTAATTTCAACATTGCGCTCCCCAGCGATATCGTAAACCAATTTCCAGTTCTTATTGTTTTCGCTTCCTCTGTCATCTGCTTACTCCGTATCGACATCCGTCAATTAATTCCCATGGACGGGTACTGTTGGAAAGAGTACCGTTCAAGTATAGCTATTAACCCAAAAACATGGTTTTGGTTTTCCTGAAATTGATCGCAGATTACTGGCTGAGGGAAAATTGATCGATCACCTCGCCGTCCACATTGATGAACGAAAAGCTGATCTCCTCAAAGGTCGCCACGACCAGCATGGCGCCATGCCGCGCCTGGTAGCGTACCTGGCTGCCCGCGGCAGTCTCACCGAATCCGTAGCGTGCCCCACCCCCCAAACCGTTGATGAAGTAGACCAGACCATCAATTTCCAGGCGCTCGTAATCGTGATCGTGCCCGGCGAGCACCGCGTCTGCGCCCCACTCGGCAAACGGCCAGCGCATGTGGGTGGTGGGTCCATGATCACCGGAGGAATACGGCGGCATGTGAAAATAGACCAGCTGCCAGGGGGCAGTTGAAGCGGCAAGCGCTTCCTTCAGCCAGGCGGCCTGGATCGAGTCTTTGCCGATGCCGTCGGGTTCGTTCCAATCGCTGTCGAGCACAAAAAAGTCGACCATTCCCCAGCTGAACTGGTAGTAGCGCTCATTGCCCGGCAGCGTAAAATAATCCAGGTAGGGCTGAGCGCCATCCGTATACCAGTCATGGTTGCCCAGTGAGGGGAAGAAGCGATTAACGCCGGTATCCTCACCATAACTGCCCTGGTAGGGAGAGATATAACGGTGGTAGTACTGGCCGATGTTTTCATCGATCGTCTCTGCTGACCCCCAGGGATAATTGTTATCCCCGGTGGTAATAATAAAATCAACATCCCAGCTTTTGACCAGTTTGGCCACGTTGGCGAGGTCATCGCCGGCGACACCGAAATCCCCGATCACCGCGAAGCGCACCAGCGGGATCGTGGTGGCGGTCGGGAGCGGCGTGGAGGACGGGACGGCTGTGGGGGTTTTTGTGGGTGGCAGCGGGGCGACAGTCTCGGTCGGGGTGCCCAGCTGGGGAGCATCACCCTGGGCTGGCCCAAAAGTGCAGCCAACCAGGGTCAGCGCCAGCAGTGCAATCAAGACCGCGCGGATTCCGCGGCAGGGGGTCATGTATCGGCTCACGGTGCCTCCAGGAGCTGGTAGCTCAAATCGGATAAGTTGAATTTTGTTTTGCGGCGCTGGGCATCCCCTGGCAAAAACCCGCTGAGCAGCACGCCCCCATCCTCACTCGTGATCGTCAGGGAAATCCCCGTTGGGCGGGGATAAAGACAGGTGAGCGGCGCGGTGACGTTTTCAAGCAGCGGGAGCAGGTCTTCGGGGGCATCCCCGGCGGGCAGCACCCAGTGGGCAAATACCAGGCTGCCGCCATGATCGCGGATAAAATAAAAATCTGATTGAAACAGCTGGTCAGCAAACTGCTGGTCGAGGTCGGCATTGGCGCTGGCCCAATCGCAGTCACTCTCCAGCGGCGGGTCGCTGGGGGCTGCGGTAACCACGGCAAGGCCGCCGCCGCGTTCCAGCCCAATCCCTCCGCCAACATTGGCGCGCGCTCCGCCGCCGAGATCCATCGGGCGGATCGGTCCGGAGAACCACTGGGTGTAATCAGCGCCCACCACGGTGATATGCAGCAGGTCAAATTTCCCGACACACACAGACGCGCCGATCAATATTTCAGCGGTATTTATGGCGATATCGAGCGCCTGCTGCTGGTTGGCTTCTGGTAACCGGCTGCCCAGCTCGGCCGCCATTAA
>JBDLJU010000038.1:0-17460 GCA_039714215.1 Chloroflexota bacterium
TCGAGGGCGGCCTGGGTGGGGTCTTTGGGGTTGTAGTACACGGTGACTTTCGCCCCAACCGGGTATTTGTCCACCATATCGTAGCTTTGCTGAGAAGTATGGGATTTGTAAAACTGCTCGCCAGCTCTGATTTGCGTGCCGCTGAAATCCATCCCGCCGACCTGGTAGTTGTACATGATGTAAGGGGAAACCGTGGTGTGATCGCCGCCGCGGACCTGCACACGGGATTTGATCACCTCACCCGGCGTGGAAGGCCAGCTCTGGGCCGCGGCAAGCATGGCTTTCCCTTCCTTTGAACGTTTATTAAGGAACCAACCCAATCCGCCAAAGATTCCAAGCGAGGGGACCAGGAACCCCAGCATGGATAATCCGATAATGATGAATACCCCAATCACGCAGATAATTGCGACCACGATTGGGAGTGTGGCTTCATTCATGGAAATTTCCTCCTTGGATTGAAGATCGACGAAAAAATTGCTGGTCGTCAGGAATAAGGCAAAGCAATCAGGCGGAAGTGAGGGGGGAATGTAAGTTTAATTGTATCAGCGAATGGGATTTGGGTTTTGGTTTAATCCGGTTGAGAATTGGAAACGGGTATCGTCTCTCTGGCAGCTTCCAGGTGGTTAATTTTGTTAAGAAAATGTGCTTTGCAGCTCTGAAGATTAGAAATAAATGAATAATGATATTCTCAATGAATTAATCTGTTGCTCTGATTGTTTGTAGGTGGTATCATCATTGTGCGACGGACTAACACTATGAAGAATTCATCCAAACTACTAATCAGGCTGATGATTTTTGGATCAGCAGTTGTATTTTTCGCCTTGCTGATTTCTGCCTGCCAGGCTGAACCGCCTGCCCCCCCAAAGATTAATTTAGAAGAGATCTCACTGGAAAAACGGGGTTATCCCCAACGCGGATTGATCGAGTTGGTCCCGGATGATCTCAGCGCTCCAACCTTGCCAGAAAACCCAACTCAGGCAGACCTTGGTGAAGAACCGTATTACCAGATCTGCCTCGCCTGCCACGGGAATTGGGGTCAGGGGCTGACTGATGAATGGCGGGAAACTGGTTTTGGCGAAGACATGAACTGCTGGCAGTCTAAGTGCCATGCCTCGAACCATCCACCTCAAGGTTTTATCTTCCCGAGAGAAGTGCCTCCGGTATTAGGGAAAGGGGCGATGAGTGGAATTTCATCCGCAGACCAGCTTCACCAGGTGATCATTGAAACCATGCCCTGGTGGTTCCCTGGCTCGCTCAGTGATGAGGAGGCCATTAACCTGACTGCTTATATCATGCGCGCCCGGGGAGAGCTTCCGGAGGGCATTGTGCTCACAGAGGATAATATGGCCGCATTTCCGCTGCACTCCCCGGCTGGGGAGATCGTGGATGACGAACCGGGCGGGATAATTTTGATTGCAGGTTTATCTGTAGCGATGCTTGCATATGTGTGGACTATCCGATTCCCAGACAAAAGAGAAGAATCGTAGGTAAATTTTTCAATGAAGCCAAAACGCCCAAACTTCTTCCTGCATCTCCATCCACCAAAAATCCCAAAGCGGGAAGGTAGTTTTTTCTATACGTTTGGACTGGGGGGGATTTCATTATTCCTGCTTCTTGTGCTCGGAGTAACAGGAACCCTCGAGGTTTTTTATTACATACCCTCTGGCGCAGAGGCAAACCGCTCGCTTCAGGTGATTACTTATCTAATCCCCTATGGCAATTTGATCCGCGGTCTGCATTATTGGGCCGGGCAGCTGCTGGTGGGAACCACGATTTTACATATGCTGCGGGTGGTGCTGACCGGTTCGTATAAAGCACCCCGCAGGTTCAACTGGCTGCTGGGATTGATCCTGCTGGTGTCCGTCTTGTTCTTTAATTTTACCGGGTATGGGCTGCGCTGGGATGTTGGAATTTCCTGGGCATTGTTGGTCGGCACAAACCTGCTCAAGACGATTCCGCTGATTGGTGATGGCCTTTACAGATTCCTGGTGGGCGGTTCCGCACTTGGGGACGCGACCATCGTGCGTTTTTATGGCTGGCATATCTATGGTTTGGTGTTGGTGGTGTTGATATTCGGCGCCTGGCATATCTTCCGTGTGCGTCGAGATGGGGGTATCTCAGCCAGGCAGGAGGATGCGCCAAAACCAACGATTTCTCGGATTGCCCTGAATGAAAAAGAAAACATCGCCATGTTTGTGGTCAGCATTCTGCTCGTGGTCCTCGCCTTGGTTTTTCCCCCCAGCCTTGATGGTCCGGCGGATTTTAGCAACATCCCTGAGGATGCTGTCGCGCCCTGGTTCTTCATGTGGGTGCAGCAGCTATTAGAAAACGGGGATGCTTTACTGATGGGGGTGGGTCTCCCCCTGATCGTTTTGCTCTACCTGATCGCAATCCCATACTTGCTGGATCGAAGTAGAAGCGGGGTGGGCGATTGGTTCAACCGGGAAGGTCGGATTGCACAAATTGTTATTTTTGTCATCATCCTCGGGATGGTCACACTTACCATCATGAAGTGGATTGGTTGATATGGAAAAAGAAACAGGTCAAAAACAAAAAGCAATGCATATTACCCGGCGGATGTTCCTGCAAATGGGTTTCTGGGTTTCTGGTTTAGCCTCCGCCTGGGGAGTTTTCCGCTTTCTAAGCTACGAAGCACCAGGGGAAAAATTATTACCGATGATTACTTTAGATGAGCCAACGGTTTACATTCGCGGAACAGCATTGTTTATCCCTGAAGTTAAAGCCTGGTTAATTCGTGATGATGCTGGCCTGTATGCGGTTTCAGCCACCTGCACACATTTAGGGTGCAATATTAATGGAGAGGAAGACAAATTTGTCTGTCCATGTCATGGGAGTCAATTTGATCTCTCCGGTCGGGTGCTGCAGGGACCGGCTACCACCGCGTTGGCTCATTATTTGGTCAGTTTGTCTGAAGATGGTCTGGTGGTGATTGACCGGCGTTCCACAGTTCCCCCAACCCACCGGCTTTAATAAAAATTATCCCTCGAAGCTAATATTTAATATTTTTTTCCCAAGCTGCTTTGGTAAATGAAGCAGGGCATTGCCCTGCTGATTTTCAGCACTTAGATGCCTTTAATGTTAATGAATTATACTTTTACTATGGTTTCAGACCCTCCATTAATCCGAGAAATTCGTTTACGGTCTTATCTGCTGCCAATTGTAGTGATTGGTCTGGGCATTCTTCAGGTTCTTGCGCCCCACAGAGCCTGGGAGATCCTGTTGGCCGCGTTTGGTGGTTCCTTATTGCTGAGTGCGCTTTGGGCTCTTGCTCTCTGGAGGGGTTTAAGTTTCAAACGGGAAATGAGACATGGTTGGGCGCAGGTGGGCGATAAATTCAGTGAGCAGTTCACCATCTCTAACAATAGCCGTTTCCCTGCTTTGGCGGTATCCATGTACGACCATTCAAATTTGCCAGGCTACCAGAGCAGTGTTGCCTGGCCAGTCGGGTCGCGTTTCGATAAATTATGGTACCTCGACAGCATGTGCTACACGCGGGGATTATATCAAGTTGGCCCGGCGGAAATCCGCTCGGGAGATCCATTTGGTATTTTTGAGATTACGGTCAAGTCTCCGATTGAGAAAGAAATTTTAGTGACCCCGCCGATTGTCTCGCTGCTGCAGATTGAGATTGCATCCGGGGAATGGAATGGCGATGGCGGGATTAAAACCCGGGTGCTTGAGCGCACTGTGACTGCATCGAGTGTGCGTGAATATCAGTCTGGCGACAGCCTGTATTCAGTGCATTGGCTGACCTCTGCGCGGCGGGATAATTTATTTGTGCGAACATTCGACCAAAACCCATCAAGTGATTGGTGGATCTTTCTGGACATGGATAAGGCCGTCCAGGCCGGGGACGGCATGGATACTACGGAAGAATATGGGGCAGTATTGGCAGCTTCAATTGCGGATCGCGGCATAAAAGAGTCTAGGTCTGTTGGGTTGGTCGGAGAGGGTATCAAACCGGTGTGGCTGCCGCCAAAAACAGGAATGGGCCAGCGCGCAGAGATCATGTACGCATTGGCGCTGGTTGAACTTGGTAATTTGCCTCTGAAAGCGCTCTTGGCGAAAGCACAGCGCTCAATGGGGAGGAAGAGCAGTGCGATTATCGTGACCCCGTCCGTTGACCCCGATTGGCTGCAAGCGCTGCTAACTCTAAGGCAGCGCGGCGTGGCAACGACAGTCTTGTCTCTTGACCCTGCTGAATTTGGCGGAGAGCAAAGCTCGGCTCCAGTGCTGGCTCAATTGAAATCTTGGGGGGTTCGAAATTATTCGATCAAGAGGAGCATCTACCAGCGTCCTGAGATCCAGGATTATTTCCCAAATAAAGGCAGTGCCTTATCAATCGCTGAGAAACTGAACGGGGGCAGGCAGAAATGATTTCAAGACTGATCCACAAACTTAATCAATGGTTTAACTGGTACCAGTTGTTAGCTTTTGGTTTGTTTCTTATTGTGATTTCCATCATGGCAGATGTGGTGGTGGGGTTGGATCGCGGGCTGCAAATCTACAGCCTGCGCACCATTGTGGGGCTGGCGGCTGTTTTTAGCATTTTATTGTCATTGGTAGAACGCCCCAGGCGATTTTACCTGGTGTTCGGAAGCATTTTTCTAGGGATTATCGTTTCATTCTGGATTGTTGGGGATTTGGCCCAGCCGGTATTTGAGTTTCTGCGAACGGCGGGAGATTACCTAAAATCTGCATGGCTGCATTTCTTCAATCAGATGGAGCGTTTGCCAGCGCGCAGTTTGTGGCAGGAAAAATGGGGTGCCCTTGCTCGGGCAGTTGCTGTTTTGATTGACCGCCTGCGTGAGTGGTCCAGCGGGCTGCCGGAGCCAGTCTATGACCCGGTTTCGCTGAACATGGTTTGGGGGTTGACCGTTTGGCTGGCCACCATCTGGCTGTACAGGTATCTGGTGAAGTACAAGAAAGCATTCATTGGAATCTTGCCTGTATTGGCGATCATTGCTGGTGTATTTCGAACCGTCGATCGTGGGATGTATTCGCTGTTTTGGGTACTGGGGTTTGGGTTGCTGCTTGAGGTATTATCCAACCACTCGCAGATGGAAGATTATTGGCACGACCAGCGAATCAGTTTTTCGTTGTTAATCCGGAATCGAACAGCTAAAAACGCGGTCGTGTTATCGCTGGCGTTGGTGTTCTTCGCCGGGATGATCTCATCACCCAGGCTCGAAGAATTTATTGATGATTTGAAACAACCGCAAGAGTCTGGATCGCTTTCTTCTGACGGTGAACGTTCGGGAAAAAGCGAAGCAGAGATTGTTAGTGGAACCGCCCCTTCAGAATTGATGTCTGATGTATCGTTTGGCCGTTTTCCTAACACCCACCTGGTTGGCAGCGGTCCAGAATTAGCAGAGACAAGAATTATGTATGTTGAGATTGATGATCAAAATGCCCAAGATGGTGATCGACACTATTTGCGTTCCGCAAGCTATGCAACCTATACTCTCCATGGCTGGTTGACTGCTGATAAGGGCTTTATTCTGAACCAACCCTGGGATGTGTCTGAAGTTGATTACACAGAAAATGAAAAGTTGATCTATCAGGAAGTGATTTTGTTGGATGGTAATGATCAAGGGAACCTGATGTATTCTGTAGGCGAGCTGGCGGCAGCCAACGTGCCATATTTCACTTCTTATCACACGAAATTCATCAATGATACCTACCTCGATGTCTTTGCAGCGGTAACCAGCGAGACCCAATACTCGGCATACTCAATCGTGCCAAACTTTGGGGTGAGTGAACTGCGCAGCTCTCCGCTGAATTATCCTGCCTGGATCAGGAGTAAATATTTACAGGTACCAGATGAGGTCCCTGACAGGGTGTATGAGCTTGCTTTGCGGTTGACTGCAACCCAACCAACAGCATTTGACCGGGCTTTGGCAATTGAGGATTATTTACACCAGTTTGAGTACACCCTCGATTTAGAAGACCCGCCGAGGTACCATGATCTCACTGATTATTTCCTCTTTGATCTACAAAAAGGCTACTGCGATTACTTTGCCACTTCGATGGTGGTGTTGGCAAGAGCTGCTGGCCTGCCCGCTCGGTTTGCTACAGGCTATGTTGCGTCAACATACAATGAGGCGAGTGGGCGGTATATTGTCACCGCAGATCAGGCGCATGCCTGGGCGGAAGTGTACTTCGCCGGGTATGGCTGGGTTACTTTCGAGCCGACTCCTGGGCGGCCTCAGCCTGAGCGGCTTGAGGAGAGGGAAATCCTATCGGAACAAGCGGCTATAGACCTTGATTTTGATCAGCCAGACTCAGTGATTGAAAGGACAATTCGTTCAGTATTGCCTGACAATTTATTTATCCTCCTTTCACAGCTGGCTTTGCTGGTAACTGTCGCGATCCTGGCTGTTCATTGGATCGATCTCTCGTTGCTGCGGTTAATCGCACCGAACAAAATGTATGCTCGTATTTACCGCAGGTTGAGGAAACTGGCAGCAGGAATTGGCGTGAAAACTAACCTGGCAGATACTCCCCTGGAATTTTCTAAGTTGAATAAGAATTTCTTGGATAGAGTTAAACCGATTGAGATGTTTTCCGGGGTATTTAAATCAGCTGGAGACAATGCGAAATTTATCATTACAGCATGCAGTTATGCGGCTTATGCAAACGAACCGCCTGCAAAAGAATATGCCAGTCAGGTGGTATCAAAATGGGGGTGTTTACGTTGGCAATATCTCACCGTGAGATTTTATTTGCGCTTACTCCCCCTCGGATATTCCATTAGAAGAGTGTGGCGAAGATTGCAGCAGCCCGCCTAAAATTTTCTCCAAGGATTTCAAACAAAATGAATTGGTGATAATTCTTAACTATTCAATATTTCACACGCCAAAGGAAATAAAAAAGCATTATGCTGAAGAGCATAATGCTTTCTGTTGATCGAACGAAGTTCGATATAAAATCTCTGCTTAGCGTGAACCTCTCAGACGTGGGTCCAGAATATCTCGGAGGGCATCTCCAACCAGGTTCCAGGCCAAAACGAAGAGCAGAATCGCGACACCGGGATAGACCACAATGTGGGAGTACTCTGCCAGGGATGGGATCCAGTTGCGGGCAAAGCTGATCATTTGTCCCCAGTCAGCATATCCGACCTGCGCGCCAAGCCCAAGGAAGCTCAGCGCCGCGAAGGTGAGCACATAAGAACCAATATTCATTGAGGCAATCACCAAAACGGGGAAGATTGCATTGGGCATCAAGTGGCGGAAGAGGATGCGCAGGTTTTTTGCGCCAATTGTGCGGGCAGCCAGGGAATATTCAAAATTCTTGACCGCCAGGATATTGCCGCGGGTAACCCTGGCAATCGTCATCCAGCCAAACATAATGATTGATATCATCCCTGTGATAATTGACAACTGGATCGGGTTAATATTTTCAAAAATGCTTGATCCGAAAGTCAGAAAGGCTAATAACTTTGCTGAATAAATCAAGAAATTTCCTTCACCTCTGCCGTAAACTGCCTGCAGGACAGAAGTTAAGGTAATTGCGGTCAGCAAGAATGGAAAAGCCTGGAAGATTTCAGTGATTCTCATCAGCAATTCATCAAGCCAGCCGCCATAATAGGCCGCAAATGAGCCGATGATGATCCCAATCATTGTGGTAAACAAGGTGATCACCACGCCAATGCGAAAGGCTGTGCGGGTACCCCAGACAATGCCATAAAAAATATCATATTGGCCTTCCGTGGTGCCAAAGATATGCTCTTCAGTGGGTGGTACGGGGATTGAACTGAAGCCGTCTCTAGGGATCATATAGGGATCACGGGAATTTTCCGGAACCGGAGCAAAAACAGGAGCCCAAATTGCCAGGATCACAAATGCCAGCAAGAGGATCAATCCGGCGACAGCCAAAGGGTTTTTGATTAGTTTCTTAAGTACATATCCGAGAGTCATATGTTTGTAACCTCAAAGGGTAAATAGTGGTGTTTCATTTATGGTGTTTTCCTAGTCCAGCCGAATGCGTGGGTCTACAACGCCGTAAAGCACATCGACTACCAGGTTGCCTACAATTAGAACAAGACTGCTGAACATGGTGATTCCCAGCACAGAGACTACATCCAGTGATGCAGCGGCTTGGGCCATGAAAGATCCGATGCCTTTAATATTGAAGATCGTCTCAGTAATTACTACGCCGTTAAATAGGCTGATCAAGGTTAATCCACCGACAGTAATCACGGGGATTAGCCCATTCGGTACCGCGTGGCGCCCCACAACTTTTCCTTCTGGCAGCCCTTTTGAGCGGGCAGTGGTGATGTAATCCTGGCGAAGGGTATCGAGCATAGAGGAGCGGGTCACTCGAAGGAGGAATGCCCAACTTACCACAGACAAAGTCACTACCGGGAGGACCAAGTGTCGGATGGCATCCTTGAAGATATCAAAGCGCAGGTTGAGCAGTGAGTCAATCGTGTGCATTTTTGTATACTGGACAAAACTGTCTGAGAGGACAACCTGGCTCATTTCAATTGAAAGCCGTCCCGGCGGGAACCAGTCTAGGCGTGAATAGAAGAACAGCAAGAGCAACAAACCAAATACGAACGTAGGGATCGACCACCCGGCGATAGCCGCCACCCGTAAGACTTGGTCGACAAATTTATTGTGATTAACCGCTGCCCTGATCCCCATCCAGATACTTAATCCGATCAACGGGAGCGCAGACCACAATGCCAGTTCAGCAGAAGCAGGCAATCGCCGTCCAATCACCTCAGCCACAGTGCTTTTTCCTACTTTGGACCAACCCAGATCGCCGCGCAAAACGCCGCCGCTAATTTCACCGGTGTCTTCGTCTTTTTGACCGACCATCCAGTGCCAATACTGGACAGGGATGGGGTCGTCCAGACCATATTTTTCAATAATGGATTCAATTGCCCCTTGCCGCTTGGGAATATCAGTGACATAGAGAGCGGCTCTTTCATAGGGCGTTAGTAGCGAGAGCATCCCAAAAATGACAACCGATATTCCAGCTACTAAAACGGGCATAATCAACAATCGTCGAATAATATAATTGATCATAATTGCTTCCTTGATTGGAAATGGCAGGGAACTGGGGAAACCCCAGCCCCTACCTTTTTTCTTTCACACTTTTGCTGTTTCCACTGGCGTTGGCCTCCGAGTAGACTGTGAAGCCCAGCTTGAAGGCCAAACGCCAATGGTTGCTAACAGCTTAGCGTCTTACATTTGTTTCGCCAGCCTACGGGCCGACCTTGTCTAATGCATATACGTAGGAGAAAGTTGTTCCTGAATATGCACCGTTGAAGTACCAACCCTGGATCCAGGGTGAGAAGTGAGCTCGACCAACTGACTGGTACAGCCAGATCATCGGGGCTTCTGTTTGGGCCAGTAACTGAATCTCTTCGTAAATTGGTAAGCGGTCAGCAGCATCTGTGTAGGAAGCGGCTAGCTCAACCAGTTCATCGAATTGAGTCTTCAAAGGATCCTGGATGTTGGCAACACGCCCGTAAGCACCGGAGGAGTGCAGGAACGGGTGTACCCAGTTGTGTGGGTCATGGAAGTCTTCCAGCCAGCCACCAACGTAAATCGGAATTTTACCTGCGCGGCGGGTGTTGAGCAATACCGGCCACGGCATACCGACTACCTGGATTTGGAAGTCTGGGTTGACTGCTTCGATGCCAGCCTTGAGGATTTCGGCTGCCAAGCGGCGAGTCTCATTACCGGTGTTGTATGCAAGCTGCATGTAGAAGCCGGTTTCCCATACGCCAGTCTCGGATGCCATGAATTCTTCGGCACATTTGTCTGGGTCGTAGGAGTAGAGATAGCCATCATCGCGATAGCCCATCATGCCATCGATGATTGGGCCCTGCGCCTGAGCGCCTTGACCGCCGAGAGCTTCGGCAATCATGGTGTCATAGTCCATGCAGTAGCTGAAAGCTCTGCGGATATGGACATCGGTGAAGAAGTCTCCGGGGATACCATTACCATCCAGCTCTCCACTTCCCATCAAGACATTGCCACCTTCGGCGTTGAGGTCTTGGTTAAACTGGGCGGGGGTCATCACTGGGCGTTGGTAGCCGGAATAGACTTGCATCCAACCGCCTGCTTCTTCGGGGCAGGTTACAGGGTTGTCTGGGTCGAAGCAGTAAACTGAACCGTAGTTGGGTTCTAATTGTGCGTAGAACTGAGGATCAACAGAAATCCAGTCTGCATCGCCAGCTTCAAACATTGCCAGGCGGGTGCCGAACTCGGGCACAATCAGCTGAACAAAACGTGCGATACTGGCAACACCACTTGGGCCATCTTCCCACATCGGATCGCCTTCAGCACGCCAGTAATTCTCATTGGCGGTCAGGACGATTTCGTCACCAGGGGTCCAGTGATCGAGTTTGTAGGGGCCGGTGCCGTTGGCAGCGTTGAAAAGAATGGTGTCTTCGGCTGCTGGATCATACCAGTTTTGCCAGGTGGCGCAGTCGCCATCCCAGGCGCCATTCTCTGCCATCCATTCCATATCGTAGGTTGCGCCAGCAAAGCTGTTGGCCAAGATCGCCAGGAACCAGGGAGCTGGGTTGGCCAGCGTGTAGGTCACGGTGCCAGCGTCGTCATCAGCAACGATCGCGCCTTTGACCAGTTCGCATGCGGCAACCAGTTCTTCTGGGGTAGCATCGGCGAGGTCATCTACGCCTTCTTCACCAATGTTGGAGGTCATGTGATAGGTGCCAAAGAAGACTTCGTGAGTCATCCAGTGCGGGCCATCAACGCGGTCTTGCAAAAGGGCGCGCTGCATGGAGTAGGCAACATCATGAGGCTCTAGCGTGCCGCCTTCATGGAAGGTGACGCCTTCGCGGATCTGGAATGTCCACACATCACCGGCTTCGCTAACTTCCCAACCGGTTGACAGGACTGGAACGAACTTGTCAGTGCGGTCACGTTCAAACCAAACCATACCTTCGTAAATATTGTTTTCAATGGCGGAACCTGCAGTTTCATAAGTGAAGGCAGGATCCAGTGATTCTGGGTCACTGAAAGTAACATGTACGTAAGTGTCGGGGTTTTTGAAAGGAATTTCAGCTGCCACATCTTCGGTGCCGGTATCTTCGGTACCAGTATCTTCTGCGGTGTTGTTATCAGCAGCGTTGTTGTCTGCAGCGTTGTTATCTGCAGCGTTGTTTGCTGGCGCCTCATTTGGGCCGCAACCTGCAAAAATCATGGCTGCGATCACCAGAATGCTCAGCAAATAAAACAATTTTTTGTTCATTTTATTCTTCTCCATGTCGTAATTTAAAAAGCAGGTTAATTTGATTAGCGCTTATTTTGCTACCACCTCCTTATCATATTTTTTTTGCCACTCTTTGTTGCCCTTGATTTTACTGGGGTCAGTTGCGTGGCAGGCAACATAATGGCCGGAAAATACTTCCCGCCATTCCGGTTGTTGTTCAGAGCATAACTTGTCTGCAAGGGGACATCGCGTCCGGAAATTGCATCCTGATGGGGGGTTTGAAGGAGAAGGCACGTCGCCTTCCAGAATGATTCGTTTTCGCTTTTCTTCAACCACGGGATCAGGAATGGGCACTGCAGAAAGCAACCCCTGTGTATAGGGATGTAGGGGTTTTTGATATAAGCTTTCTTTACCGGTCAATTCAACGAAGCGGCCGAGATACATCACCGCAATGCGATCGCTGATATGACGCACGACGGAAAGGTCGTGAGCGATAAACAGGTAGGTGAGCCCGAATTGTTCCTGTAAATCTTCGAGCAGGTTAATTACCTGCGCCTGGACGGATACGTCCAGCGCGGAGATCGGCTCATCGAGCACAATTAATTTAGGATTTAGCGCCAAAGCGCGGGCGATACCAATACGCTGGCGCTGTCCGCCGGAAAACTCATGCGGGTAGCGATCTTTAAATCTTTTGTCTAAGCCGACGACTTCTAAGAGGTAATCAACGCGGTCATCAGCTTCTTTTCCCTTGGAAATGTTGAAAATGGTCAGCGGTTCTTTGATAATTTCACCAATCATCATCCGCGGGTTTAAGCTTGAATATGCATCTTGAAAGATCATCTGCATTTCGCTGCGTAATTTCCGCATCTTCTCTGGCTGCAGGCTGACCAGATCGACATCTCCAAAATAGATGCTTCCTGCGGTTGGTTCATACAGTTGTATGAGTGCACGCCCGGTGGTGGATTTGCCACATCCGGATTCGCCAACCAATCCCAAAGTTTCACCTTCTTTGATATTGAAGCTGACCCCATCGACTGCTTTGATGGCGCCAACCTGCCGGCGGAATACTCCGGCGAGAATTGGGAAATGCATTTTTAGATCTTTTACTTGTAATAAGATTTCTTCTGTCATGAGCGCTCTCCACCAGTTTTAATATCAACCCAGCAAGCAATTCGATGGTTTGGTGAAACCTCTTCGAGTGGGGGGTTTTCTTTTGTACAACGGTCAATTGCGTAGGTGCAGCGAGGTGCAAATGGGCATGAAGTTGGCTGCTCATACAAAACAGGGGGTATCCCATCGATGGAAAGCAGTCTGTGATGTTCTGTCGCATCCAAACGGGGAAGACTCTTCATCAGGCCCAACGTGTAAGGATGCTGGGGGTTGGCATAGAGTTCTTTTACCGGGGCTTCCTCGACAAAAAACCCGCCATACATCACGACGACACGTTTGGCCAATCCGGCAACGATTCCCAGGTCATGGGTGATCCAGATAATCGCGAGGCCAAGCTCATTGCGCAGCCTTTTTACCAGATCAATGAACTGTGCCTGAATGGTCACATCTAGAGCTGTGGTGGGTTCATCCGCAATTAGAATTTGGGGGTTGCAGGCGAGGGCAATCGCGATCATCACCCTTTGCCGCATTCCGCCAGAAAACTGGTGGGGGTAATCATTGAGCCGTTCACTCGCCCGGGGGATTCCAACCATTTCCAGCAGTTCAGCAGCACGTTGATTGGCTTCGCTCTGATTGATTTTGAGATGCAGAAGCATCGATTCGGTTAGCTGCTTACCAATGGTCAAAACCGGGTTTAAAGAACTCAGTGGGTCTTGGAAAATCATCCCAATCTGGCTTCCCCGGATTTGGTTGATTTCTTCATCTTCCATTTTAAGCAAATCCCGCCCAAAGAATTTGGCGGAACCACGTACAATTTTTCCGGGAGGAGTTGGAATGAGTTTTAATGTTGAGAGCACAGACACACTTTTACCAGAACCGCTTTCTCCAACGACAGCGACAGTTTCGCCTTCCTCAATTTTCAGGGAAACACCGTTCACGGCATGCACGACCCCCTCATCTGTGTCGAATTGAACGGCAAGGTCTTTGATTTCTAACAGAGGTTTAGTCAAATTGATCTCCTTGAGAAACTGTAAAGATTTCTTTTATTGCAATGTAATTTGTGGGGGAAAGATGCCTCCACAAGATGATTGTGTTTGACATATAATATTTAAAAGAAGTGATTAAATCTTAACTCACTCCTCTAAAATTATTCCAATAGATTATATCCTGTTTATTCAAGTTTTATTCTTGCTCCTCATCAAGGTTAAACGATTTAAGCAGATTTGTAAAGCGGTTAAAATGAAAGGAAGATGAGTAAACTACCAGATAAATTGAGGGGCGCCTGCATCAGCACGGAGAATAACTAAAAATTAGCAAAAGGATGCGAAAATTAATCTCAGGACCTTCAAGCTGAGAAATATAAAAACCTTGCCAGGTCGCGGCTAAAATGAGTAGGAGAAACCTCGAGAAGCGGGAGAAATATAAATAATTGTTATCAAAATTTGAAAAACCTAATCGGACAAATCGTATTTAAATTATCCAATATCGTTTATACTATACAGATGAGAAAAATCATTTTGTTATGGACGATGTTCTTGACCGTGTTTTTAATCAGCTGCGGCGGGGCAGCGAACGATAATGATCTTGCTGATGGCCCCCCCATCGAACCGATTCCCTTGACAAATACCCCACCGCCAACACCGACCACTGACCCTTTTCCAAACCCAAGCCTAAAAATTGTGGGTGAAGAGGAAATCGTCTTTGATTGGTCCGCTGACCGCTGCGCTTTCCACAATATCCCAGACCTGGCTTTCCGTGCATTTAAAGATGCAGAGGGACAGGTCCAGGCAATCCTCAGCAGCGACAATAATTACCGGATGGTTGGGACAGATTTGAATACTTTGCAATTGGATTGTGATCCGATCATGCAGTCAGCACACAATGCGGACCCGGCGATGTATGCCGATGCTGAGTGGGTCGCGGCTCCTTACACTGAAGATGGCGAGACGATTTATGCACTGGTGCATAATGAGTACCAGGGACACACGCACCCAGGACAATGCCCTCAAAATGATTACTTCCCCTGCTGGGACAACTCGATCACCCTGGCGGTCTCCATCGATGGGGGTAGAACCTACCAGGAAGCACTGCCATCACCAGATAATCTGGTAGCCAGATTTCCTTATCCCTATGCCGCAGGAGAGGGCCCCGAAGGTTTTCGGGCGCCGAGCAATATCATCAAGGGGCAGGATGGGTACTATTACAACTTTTTCAATGTCAGCGAGTACGGCACACAAGAGCAATGGGTGTGTTTGATGCGCACCCCTGACCTTAGCGAACCTTCCGCATGGCGCTTCTGGGATGGCGTCGCCTTTGAGGGGCGTTTTGCTGATCCATACCGGGATGAAATCGGCGAGCCAGGTGGGCACATTTGTCCCCCGATCGACCGGGATAATATTGGGCATGGATTGAATGAATCCATCACCTTCAATACCTATCTCAATCGCTATGTGCTGGTGGGGATCAGCGCCGACTGGCTTGAGGAACGAGAGGTCTGGGGCTTCTATTATGCTTTCTCCGATGATTTGGTACATTGGTCTCGGAGAAAATTGCTGATTGAGATGGAACTGCCCTGGACAGTAGATTCCCCTGGTTCAGATCTTTCTCACTTATACCCAAGCCTGCTAGATCCGGAATCTGACTCTCGGAATTTTGAGACCACCGGCAAGACCGCCTATTTGTACTTCACCCGAAACAACTTTGGACATGGCAGCCTGGACCGCGACTTGATCAGGATCCAGGTGGAATTTTTCCCGACTGAGTAGAATCACACAATTTTATTGCTTTTGCCAAAATGGCCGGAACCGCAGGTTCCGCCGGGTGAAGCCCGGAAGGAATATTTAAGCAAATCCGAACCCGAAAGGGCAAAACCTCGTAATACCCCGCTGCTTGCAGCGGGGATAGGGGTTTTGAGGATTTGCCATTTATTAGTTCGCCAAAGGGAATTAGATGAAACGAAATACATGGCAGAAATTTCTCAACTGGTTGGCGAGCCTGAGCAGTAAAGAGGGCACAACGGTGAAATTCAGCCCTCGCGAGGAACTGGTGATCAGCAGCAGCCTGCTGTTTATCCCCGCCGCTTTTTTTTGGGGCCTGATCTACTTCTTCTTAGGAGAAAATCGGAGCGGTTTAATCCCTTTTAGCTACAGCTTTTTTTTGGGGATAACTATTTTTGTGTTCCTAAGAACACGCAAACTCAATATCTTGAGCTCCTCCCATCAGTTTCTGACATTGATATTGCCTTTCTTCTTGCAGCTTTCCTTGGGAGGTTTTGTCAGCTCCAGTGCAGTTATCCTCTGGACTTTCACATCTCCATTAACTGCTCTGCTGACAAATAAATTAAAAGTAGCGATCCGTTGGTTTGTCGCTTTCATCTTGATCTTGATCCTTGGAGGGATCGTTGATCCATACTTTGCTCGAGCAAACGATATTCCCACAAAGATCAACTTGATTCTTTTTGTAATGAATATCCTGGCGGTATTGGGAATTTCCTTTACGCTATTACTCTACATGGTCAATCAAAAAAACAGTGCGAATAAGCTGCTTGCCCGAGAGCAAAGAAAATCAGACACGTTACTGTTGAATATCCTGCCGCAAGAAATTGCAGAGATCTTAAAGAATGAAAATCGCCTGGTTGCCGATGCCTACCCGGAGGTGAGTATTCTATTTGCCGACCTGGTTGGGTTTACACAGCTATCTGAGCATTTATCGCCGATTGAAATGGTTGAGCTGTTGAATGAAGTCTATTCAAATTTTGATCGGCTGGTCGAAGAATTTGGGCTGGAAAAGATCAGGACAATTGGGGATAATTACATGGTTGGGGCTGGCGTTCCAGTGGAAAGACCTGATCATGCCCATGCGCTGGCAAAAATGGCGCTGGGGATCCGCGAATTTATCGCTGCCTTCCCGCCGGTAAATGGCCAGCAGCTGCAGTTTCGCATCGGATTAAATTCCGGTCCGGTGGTTGCCGGTGTGGTGGGGAAGAAGAAATTCCAATATGATGTCTGGGGTGACATGGTTAATGTCGCCAGCCGAATGGAATCCCAGGGTGTCCCGGGAAAGATACAGGTCAGCCGCAGAACGTATGATTTGATTGCCAGAGATTTTGTATTCGAAGAGAGAGGTGTGATCGAAGTTAAAGGAAAAGGGGAAATGGAGACCTGGTTTTTGGTTGGGGAGAAAATTGAAAACAAAAAAATCGTTGATGCCAGAAACAGATAATCACATACGAAAAAAACGCCTGGGGTTTTCAGGCGTTTTCTTCTTACAATGATTCGATATTTCTTTAATTAGCTGTAGCTAGGCCTCGATGATTTGATGCCCCCACATTCTTATTAATCTCCAATTCGTGAATACCAGTTTGGGATGGTTGGATGGATTATAATGTTCCAGGTGGCTGATGATTTGAGCCCCTGCTAGTTGTCGGGTCGTAGGAGAGTATTGATGGTTACTGAAACCAAACAACCAACAAAATGGAAATCAGGATTGTTTTCAATTTTATTATGGATCGGGATAACCGCGCTGTTTGTGTTAATCATCGGGGGATTCAGGGTCCAGTATAAGGGCAATCAGGCTGCAAAATTTCTGTTTGGTCTGGCAGACGGGGGGAGAGGCTATTTACAGGAGGATTGGGTTGCCAATACCAGGGATCCGCTTCCTGTTTTCAGTTTGCTTGTTAGAGTAACCTACCAATATTTGAATGAAAACCTGTTCTATATCTTCCAGTTTGTTTTAATCGGGGTCTATCTTTACAGCATTTTTGGCATCGTTGATCATTTTTATAACCTGAAGAAATCCAAACTTCTCCTCTTTATTTTTGGGACGCTCTATTTACTGAGTTATTCCACCTTTTGGCCTGGTACGATCCCGACCACCCTTCATTATGGAGTTGCGGGACAGGATTTTGGGTTTTACGCTTTTCTTCCAAATGCATTTCTCGCCCTGCTGTTTTTATCGATTTATCAATTCCTGAAGAAAAAACCATATTGGGCAATCGCCTCGATTGTTGCGGCCTGTTATTTCCATACCGGGTATTTGATTATTGGGGCAGTGTTGGTGACTTCCTATCTGCTTCTGGAATATCTGGAGAATACGGATTGGAAGCGGATTGTCCGATTCGGATTATTGTCTTTGGTC
>JBDLJU010000039.1:0-17359 GCA_039714215.1 Chloroflexota bacterium
CTTTCTTATGCAGCGCATTCGAGGAGCATAAAAGGAATTTTATTTCGCCAGATAGTTTTTAATGGCAGCATCCAATTTGGCGGGTTTGAAATCATAGGGTCCCATTCCACCGCCATAGACTACTTTACCATCCAGGCCGATCAGATAAAGCCGGGTGGGCCAGGCAGCATACGCATGATTGACCCGGTCATCCATGGTATCGACATAGGTACGAATGCCGAACTGCAGTGCGGCGGTGCACTCCCCGGCAACTGCCCTGCGTTCTTCAATCGTTTTGGGATCATCATGTTCCATCGATACCTTGTTGGTAATCCTCTTCTCGATTAATTTTTTGGTCCATTTATTTCCCAGCCACCAACCATCTTTCGGGTGGGCTTCACGGATGTAGATGTTGATAAACTGGATATCTTCGTGATATTGTTGATAAAGTTGTTGGATACTCACGGTACCCTTCACGAACGGCGGTCAGGTAAAGCTGCCAAACACCAGGGCAACTGGCTGCTTCCCTTGGAATTCGGACAGTGTCACCGAAGTCTTCCCCGCAATATCATCCAGGGTGAAGTCTGGCGCCGGGTCGCCTGCTTTGGGTGCGGTTGCGTTGAGCGATTTCTGTGCGGCGATCAATCGTTTTCTAAAGCCGATGCTAAATTTTAATTCATCAATGATTTCTGAAATTGCTGTCATCCTTGTTTCCTTTCGCAGGTCAATGCTAGATCAAAGTATTTCAATAATGCCGCGGTTACCATCGACGCGTACACGCTGACCGGTTTGCAGCTTTGTTGTGGCCTCGCGTACGCCGACCACCGCGGGAATGCCGTACTCGCGAGCAACAACAGAGCCGTGCGCCAATGCACCGCCGATATCCATCACCAGCCCGGCGGCGTTGATAAAGAGCGGTGTCCATCCGGGATCGGTAAAAGGAGCGACGAGGATTTCGCCTGGCTGCAGAGTCTCGGCTGCCGGATCGTGGATAACATTTACTACACCCTCGACGACGCCTGACGAGACAGGGTTGCCGATCAGAGAACCGGGAGGCGCATCTGCCACGCGATATTGCGCAACAGGCGCCTCGCCATCACTGGTGATCACTACCGGGGGCATTAATTTAAGGTAGCGGGCCAAATCTGCTCGTCGCTGCGCCACAACTTCATGCCACGAAGTCTCGCTGTCTCCCCAAATCCTCCGTAATTCCTCCCATGTCAGAAACCAGACATCATCGGGCGCAGCAAGTTTACCGTTGGCGACCAACTCGACTGCGTTTTCTTTTACGATGACTTTGACTACCCATAAAAGACGCACCATCATGAGCTTATGATGTTCTCGCATCCCGCCAGCTTCAATGAGAACATGGTACAGACGTTTGAAGAGGCGAAGGCGAAGTTTGCCTAAAAGCCGGTTTCCACCAGCCTGTAATAATTTAATAAATGCAGCCTGGCGCGCCGACGCTTGCGCATCAAATAAGGCACGGCTGCTCACATTTTTCTCGATATTGCCAGCAATCACCCGCAGCACAGGCAAGGGATCTTCATGCCATCGTTTCATAATGATATCAATCTCAGAAGGACCGCGTGCTCCGTAACTGGCCAGGAAATCTTCCCAGGCTTCAAGAAAATTTTCGCTTCCCTCAATTTGGGCAATGTTTTCCAGCCAGGCACGGGCATCATCCCCAAGATGATTGAACTGTTCTGCTAATTGTGGGGAATTTCGAGCTAACTCAGCGAGATCACTGAGGATTAGATTCATTTGATTAACGACATTGCCGGGAATGCCCAAAGTGAGCGCTTCTACCTCATCGGCCGAAAGCCAGCGGCTTGCCAATTTTGGCAGCAGACGAACAGCAGCAATCCCAGCTGCGGCTTCGGGTACCCAGTTCAGGAAGAAAGGGGCAGCTTTGGGAAGTTCATTAAGGATTGCCTGAATCTGCGCTTCACCTTGTGGATATTCACGCAAACTGCGATTTGTCTTGTTAATATACTCATTTATCAGCGCGTTGGTTTGGGCGACAAAGCCGCTTAAGTCACGCCGCCAAAGCCCATTGAATACCTGGCGAAGAATCCCAAATACACCTTTAAGCCTCCCAAACGAGATATGCAGTTCATGTGGACGTTTGAATTCTGGGCGCTGTACAGCAAGTCGAAATAACTGTGGAGCGAGGGCATCAAATTGGGAGAGCGCTCCTGAAGCCACACGTTTAAAAATAGGGTGGCGTAATGCCTGTGTTAGATCAATAAATAATCGCCCACCACTAAAACGCAAAAATGTACTGGTTCCATCATCCGATCTTAACTCAAGCGGGATAAAATTTGGAAAAGACGATAAACTCAGGGGGGCCATAGCGCGGGTCATGTTTTGCTGATGCCCCATGCTAAAGAATACGTGCAAGCTATCGTCGGGGGATTTCAGCCCCTCAATGGGATAGAGTGACGTAATTGGACGTGCCTGCAATATATAAAGCTCACCATTGGTGATTGCCCATTCAATGTCCTGTGGGCTGCCGTAATACTCTTCGACTTTTACGCCGATCTCCGCCAGCGCCAGAATCTGGGGGTCAGCGAGCACCGTTTGTTTTTGCTGGTCAGGCCTGAGGGTTTCCTGCCGAGTACCGCCATGCTTTTCAGGGAAAATGGCGATTTGCTTTTCGGCAATTGTTCGGTCAATGATCGTCATTGTCCGCTTGTCAATTTTGTAGGCATCTGGGGTGACGATCCCGCTGACGAGCGCTTCGCCGAGCCCAAAACTGGCATCGATGGTGAGGGTATGGCGATGTCCGGTGAGTGGGTCTGCAGAGAAAAGGATCCCGGATGACTCCGCGATAACCATTTTTTGGACGACAACTGACAGCTGTACGTCGCGATGAGGAAAGTTGTTTTTTCTGCGGTAGAGGATCGCGCGATCTGTAAAAAGCGAGACCCAGCAGCGGCGGATGGCATCCAGCAAAGCCTCTTCGCCGATGATGTTGAGATAAGTATCTTGCTGCCCGGCAAAAGAGGCATCGGGCAAATCTTCGGCGGTGGCACTGGAACGGATCGCGTAGGCATGTTCAGTCCCTGATCCTTGCCAATATTCTTTGACTGCTGCGGCTATTTTGTCAGGTATTGGGACATCAAGCAATAATTGGCGCACATGCTGTCCGACGCGGCGCACAGTTTCTAGATCAGCAGTCAGGACCGTATCTAGCTGGTTGTAGAGGCTGTCAGAACCTGGATAGGTATCCAAGAATTGTTGAAAGGCGAGCGTGGTCAGGCAAAATCCTGTGGGGATCGGGAACCCAGCATGGGTCATTTCGCCTAAATTAGCGCCCTTCCCACCGACTAAGGGCAAATCATTGGCGCGGATCTCAGAAAATGGAAGGATGAGTTCAGTGTGATTTCTCATAGCAGTTCAGTAAGTCCTTTGATGAGTAATAACAGGCTAAAAACAAGCGGAGCCCAAATCCCGATTTGGCGGCTGTGTTGGTTGAGGAATTGTTTAATTGAGTTCAGCACATCTTTTGCGCGTTTAGGAAAAGAAAGATATATCACCACGGGGATGATCACTGAGAGGCAGAATACCAGCACGACCAGCAGGGTGATGATAATTTTTTCAGTGAGGATCAGATTGCTGAGAATTACCACCGACAAGGCAGTTAAGAACAGGGTCAGGTTTTTAAAGTTAATCACGGAGACCATCGCACCAAATCCGAATGCTTTAAGTGGGGTGATTTTATCTACAATGGAGAAGAACCGAGGCTCTGATTTCTCCTCCTTGATTGGTTTCCGCCCGTTGCGGAAGGAGAGCCAGAGCAGCAGGGTGCCAAAGACAATCAGAACGATGGGAAAGAATAATCCAGGCTCGCCTTTGCTGTTCTCTGAGGCGCGGAAACCTAGAATTACTGCAGAAATGCCAATGATGCTGTAAGCGCTGATATACCCCAGGGCATAGCCCAGCCCGTTGCGCCAGCCCCTGTCGGAGAGCAGCAGCAAAATCACCAGGGTGATTGACCCGACCGAGAGCAGTCCGGAAGAGGCTAACAGCATGGCCTGGATGAGGACCGAGAACAATGATGTCTCCTTGAATTACAGGTTGATTTAATTATAAATATACAGCAAAAGCCAAAGGAAGGGATAGAAAAAAATTAGGGGCTTACCAACCACCAGAAAGGCGGTCGATGTGACGGGCTGGGAGGTTGTGCTCACGCATCAGGCGCTGGGTACCCTCGATATCGTAATCCACGCGGCGGTAGTGCCAGGTGCGATCTTCTGTGTCGAAGATCGCGTAAGAGGCACGCGGGTCGCGGTCTCTCGGCTGACCAACTGAGCCAGGGTTGATGATCGTACGGGGGATCAGCTTGGTGATAGCATCGATCTCGGGGAAATTCAAGCGGCAGATGTAATCTTCAGGCTTAAGGGTGAACATCAGCGGCAGGTGGGAGTGACCAATAAAGCAGAATTCATTATCGAAGTGGTCGAAGTTTTCGGCGGCTGAGCGGGTGTCGAGTACATATTCGAAGACCGGCTGGCGCGGGCTGCCGTGTGCGAGGGTGACCTCACCATTAACGGAAGTCAGTGGTCGTTCTAGCAGGTATTCTTTGTTCTCTTTGGAGAGCACGCTTTGGGTCCACTCGACGGCTTGTTTGGCTTCGATATTGAATGAGGCTACGCTCATTTCTCCAATTGAAGCGGCGTCGTGGTTGCCGAGCAGGCAGATCAGGTTTTTCTGCTCGCGGAGTAGTTCAACAGATTCGTTCGGTTCAGGACCGTAGCCGATCACATCCCCTAAACACCAGACGGCGTCTACTTTTCCTGCGTCTTCAAGAACAGATTCAAGGGCTTTGAGATTGGCATGGATGTCAGAGATAACGAGAGCGCGCATAGGATTATAGTAGCACAGTTGCGAGGTTATGCGCCACTGTTTTCGAGGTTGTTTGAATTAAAGGTAATGGGCAGCAATTCGCCAACGGACAGCTCGTGTAAAACCTTGCCTTTTTCATCCGCGATGATCACGAGAATATCCTGGCTGAACTCAGCCAGAACTTGGCGGCAGGAACCGCAAGGGGTGCCGCCATCTTTGGTGACTACGGCGATGGCTTCGAATTCTTGCTGACCTTGCGAGACTGCGCTGGCGACGGCGGCACGTTCGGCGCAGATGGTTAATGAGTATACTGCGTTCTCAACATTTGCGCCGGTGAAGACCTGCCCGTCAGCGCTGAGCAGGGCGGCGCCGACGTTGTAATTGGAGTAACAGGAGTAGGCATTTTTACGGACATCAAGCGCGGTGGTGATCAGTTTTTGTTTGATTTCAGGAGTGGGCATTGTTCGGCGCTTCCGAGGGTTCGGGGTTTTGAGCGGTTGAGTTGATTTCTGCGAGTACTTTACTGACCCGGCGTTCATGGATCTCGGCGACAGTAAACAGCGCACCAGTGACCTGGATGTTGTCTCCGACTTTGGGCACCCTGCCAATCCGGTTGAAAATCAATCCGCCGAGGGTGTCGGCTTCATTGGTGGGGATTGTTAGATTGAGCAGTTCATTTAAATCATCGATCAGGATACGGCCATCGAAGATGTATTCCCCGGGTCCAGATTGGAACCAGAGCGCTTCCTCACTGAAATCATACTCGTCCTGGATCTCGCCAAAGATTTCTTCGATGATGTCTTCAAGAGTAACCAGCCCGGCAACGCCACCGTACTCATCAACCACCAGGGCGATGTGGGTGCGAGCGGCCTGCATTTCATCGAGCAGCTCATCAACCTTTTTGGTTTCTGGGATAAAGCGGGCAGGACGCAGCAGCGAACGGAGAGAATCGATCCCATCGCCGGAGCGCCAGACCTTGAGCATATCCTTGGTGTAGATCAAACCGAGGATGCTGTCGATCTGCCCTTCGAAAACCGGTACGCGAGAGTAGCCTGATTCGAGCAAATGGTCTGCGGCCTCAGGTAGGGGAGTATTAACTTCGAGGGCGAGCATATCGACGCGCGGGATCATGATCTCCCGGGCGATGGTGTCGCCAAATTCGAACACAGAGTGGATCATCTCGCTCTCATCTTCTTCAATTTCACTGGCGTCCACGAGGTGGATCAGTTCTTCTTCAGAGATGGTGACCAGATTATGGCTTTCGCTGCTGCCAGTGAGCTTGAGCAGCAAGACCACAATCGGGGAAAATACAGCAAGATAGATATTGGCTAAAGCAGTAAAGCGTACAGCCCATTTATTGGGGTTTTTGAGGATCAGGCGCTCGATGGCAAATTCAAAAATCCAGAGTAAAAAGGAGATCAGCACCATGTAGAGGATGATCTCAGTACCCTGGAGGTTGAGCGTGTCGGGCAGCAGCAGATAGAGGATCACCAGGGCGGCGATCCAAAAGCGGAGCAGCGACTGTCCGAGCTTGAGGGTGGAGCGGGTTTTGGCGCGCTTGGTAACCAGCTCCATGGTCTTTTCCACCTGGATGCCCGACTCCTGCATCGAGACCAGGTTGGGGAAGCGCACATTGAGCAGGCTGGCACGCACTGCGGTAAAGAGTAAATCTAGAAAGATCAGGGTAGTTAGTACGGAGAGTTGAAGACTATTCACCTTTGTTATCCAATTTTCGAATGGAGCGGGCAGGAGCGCCCACCACCACGGTATTTTTTTCTACGTCTTTGTTGACCACCGAGCCTGCGCCGGTATGAGCGCCTTCTTTGATTGTGAGCGGGGCGATCAGCATGGTATCGCTGCCGATGAAAACCCCGTCTTCAATCACGGTGTGGTTTTTGTTTTTGCCATCATAATTGCAGGTGATCGTGCCTGCTCCGATATTGACATCTTTACCGATGGTGGCATCGCCGATATAAGAGAAGTGCCCCATCTTGGCGCCCGGTCCAAGGGTGGCGTTTTTTACTTCGCCGAAATTGCCCATATGGACGCCGTCTGAGAGATGGGCGCCAGACCGCAGGTGACCGAAGGGACCGATGTCGACATTGTTCTTGAGGACGGCACGTTCGAGCACAGATGAGAATACCCTGCACTGATTACCAATCGCGGTATCAATCACAGTGGTATTGGGTCCGATCTGGCAGTCTGTGCCGATGTGGGTCTCACCCTGGAGAGTGGTATTGGGGAAAATCACGGTGTCCTGCCCAAGGGTGACGCTGGTTTCGATGTAGGTTGAGCTGGGGTCGATGATCGTGACTCCGTCGAGCATCCATTGGCGGTTGATCCGCTGGCGAAGGATCGTTTCGGCTTCGGCAAGATGCACCCGGGTATTGATCCCCATGGCTTCCAGGGGGTCAGGGATCACTTCAGCCTGCACGGGCAAACCTTGCTGCCGGGCAATGGCGATAATGTCAGTCAGGTAGTATTCCCCTTTGGCGGAGATGGGAATCTGGGGGAGGTGCTCCCAGAGCCAATCTGCCTGGAAGCAGTACATGCTGATATTAAGTTCGGTGATCTCACGCTGCTCTGGAGTGCAGTCGACTTCTTCAACGATTGCCTCGACTTCACCGAGATCATTGCGCAGAATGCGTCCAAAACCGCGCGGGTCATCGGCGGTCACGGTGAGCATACTGACCGGACCAGGATTGTTCTTCTGTTTGTCGATCAGGGCGGAGAGAGTCTTGGCGGTGACCAGGGGCATGTCACCGAAGAGAACGAGGACCAGGTCTGATTTTCCAGCGAGGAGGGGTTCGGCCTGCATTACAGCGTGACCGGTGCCAAGCTGTTCTTCTTGAACGGCATATTTTGCCAAATCCCCGAGGGTTTGCTTGACTGCATCGGCCTGGTAGCCGATAACCACGACCGGTTTTTGGTCACTGAGCTGGGCAACTTGGTTGATAGGATGCCAGACCATGGGCTTGCCTGCCAGGGGATGGAGCACCTTGAGCAGCTTAGATTTCATGCGGGTGCCTTTCCCCGCGGCAAGAATCAAAGTCGATATTTTCATGATGGGTCACTCGAATTTAGGGTGATAAAAAACAGCGAGCGCCATACTCCAGCCGGGGTTAGGCTCGCAGTTCTTAGGGGAGGTTTTGAGGGTAAGTCTGACTCTTCTTCTAACAAAATAGACCGTTCATCGTGGATTTTATGTTCACAGCCGGGGCGCCTGGATTCGAACCAGGATCAACGGATTCAAAGTCCGGTGTGCTACCATTGCACCACGCCCCAATAAATACCACCCGGTCAAGCCGAGTGCGCTGAATTGTAACATAGGCCAAATTCAGTTGCAATGGTTAATCTTCAGACGGGGCTAAGCCGAGCTGGACGGCTTCATCATAGGTAAGTGAGTCTCCGCTGGCAGGGTCTTGAGGGACATTTTCTGGCGAGGCGGAATCCCAAAAATTATCGGCGTCTTCTTTTTTAACTTCTGCGGCTTTGGAGAGTAAATTCTCCAATTCTTCATCTGAGACGCCGGGTTTTTCAGGGAGGATATCCTCGGCTGTCTCAGGAGCAGTTGGATCAGCCGCGAGAGAGGAACGCGATTTGGTTGAAACGCCTAGTTTGGCGAGGCTGAGCAATACAGCTTTGGCAGTACTTTGCACATCTTTGGCTATTTTGCCAAGCTCTTGAACCAGGATTGGTTTGGTGGTGACCGCCAGACAGTAGGCTTCACCAACCGGGGCGATAAACAAATCGTAGTTCTCCCCACGAAAGCTGTAGAGGTGGTCTGGGGTGTGCTGTCCAAGAAAACGGGAGATGCCAACGCCAGCCGTAAAGGAAGTCATTAGGGTTGGCATCATCGCACTTTCGAGCTCGGGGTCAGGCAGATCGCCAGCGCGCACAAGCACCTGGCCCTGCTCTCCGAGGAGGAGGACGGCTGAAGCGTCAAGGGTGGCGCGCAGCTCGGTAATCCGGCTGGTCATCCCGCTGGCTTCTTTTTCTTGCTGTTCGGCTTCCTCTTTGTCGATATGCAGTTCTGGCTGCAGAATGGTGTCGACGAGGTTTAGGGCGCGTTCAACGCCATCGAGGAAATCTGGGATGTCGATTGGTTTGAAATAGAATGCTTCTGCTCCCGCCTGGGCAACCTGCTTGCGGATCTTGGGATCGGTGACCCCACTGACCAAGATCACCTTAACCTCGGGGAGGCGCTGTTTGAACTTTTCCATGAGTTCAATACCTGAGATTCCTGGCAGGCGGACATCAGCAATCAGCAGGTCAATCTCGCTGTGTGCCATTTCCAAAAGCGCTTCTTCGCCTGAAAGGACATCCGCGATGATAAAATCATGTTCCAAGCTTTCCAGGTTAGAACGCATCAAGCGGGTGGCTTCTTTTTGGTCGTCTACGATGAGTATTCGTTGTTCTGCCATTGGCAACATTCTATCATATTCTGTTTTCCACCGCCTTGTAATCCTGTAAGCTTAATAAGCTGTAATTGGAGGGCTTAAAAGATAGAAATTGGTCGAGTTTTATTATGTTTGTGGCTGGTCTCAGAACGATTTTTCTCGAGATTCAGAAGGGTTTAACAATTCTGCCCCTTGACCGAAACCATCAAGGCATTATAATTCGGATGCTGAATTTTAAACGAGGAGCTTAATATGCCAACTGCATTAATATCAGGAATTACAGGCCAAGACGGTTCTTACCTGGCTGAATTTTTATTAGAGAAGGGCTACAACGTTGTTGGAATGGTGCGTCGTTCAAGCACAGTAACATTTGAACGGATTGCACACATCCAGGATAAGATGGAAATTGTTCAGGGCGACCTGCATGACCAGAGTTCATTGGTCAGCTTGATGGAAGATTACAAACCAGATGAAGTTTACAACCTGGCGGCGCAGTCATTCGTGCCAACTTCCTGGAGCCAACCAGTATTGACCGGTGAAGTTACCGGACTGGGTGTGACCCGGATGCTGGAAGCGATGCGTATGGTAAAGCCAAAATCGCGTTTTTACCAGGCGAGCTCCAGCGAAATGTTTGGAAAAGTGCAGGAAGTTCCGCAGGTGGAATCCACTCCGTTTTACCCGCGCAGCCCTTATGGGGTTGCCAAGGTGTACGGACATTGGATCACGGTCAACTACCGTGAATCGTATGATATGTATGCCGTTTCTGGAATTCTGTTCAATCATGAAAGCCCGCGGCGCGGGTTGGAATTTGTCACCCGGAAGATTACCTATGGAGTCTCACGGATTAAGCAAGGCCTGCAAAAAGAGCTGCGGCTGGGTAATCTGGAATCTCGCCGAGATTGGGGCTTCGCTGGCGATTATGTGCGCGGAATGTGGATGATGCTGCAGCAAGAAAAGCCAGATGATTTTGTGATCGGGACTGGCGAAACACATTCAGTTGGGGAATTTTGTGAAATCGCCTTTGCCCACGTCGGGTTGGATTATAAGGACTATGTGGTTCAGGATCCTAAGTTTTACCGTCCGGCAGAAGTTGACCTGCTGGTTTCTGACCCCAGTAAGGCGAAGGAAGATTTAGGCTGGGTTCCTGAGGTCGATTTTAAGGGATTGATCACAATGATGGTCGATTCTGATATGGCGTTAGTAAAAGAACTGCTGTAACGCCGGAGATGCAGTAAGGTTGTGTTGGTTTAATCAATCCTTACCTACAGGCAAAATCTTGGATAATAATCAAAAGTGGTATCTTCGAACAGGGATGCTCTTGCTGACCGGTTTAACTGCTGGCGGTTTTCTGCAATATCGGACGCAGTCTCACGAGCAAGGCTGGTTCGAGATCTCGGCAAAGATTCGAGCTGCAGAATTTCTCGGATGGGTTGGATTAACGATATTTCTTGGGCTGGCGGTTTATGTCTGGTTTTTTCAAACCGACCGAGTGCTTAGCTGGTTAACCACCCCGAAATATGGACCTAAATGGGTCAGGTGGCTGGCACTCCCGCTGGTTGTCTTACTTTTGAGCGTTTATCCAATTTTGATGTTTGGGGAAACAAGCCAGTATGTTTTAATTGACTGGACCCGCCAGGCAATATTCGTTTGGCTGGTGGTGATGGTCAGCGCGGCATTGGCTGTTTGGCGGGGGAAATCTTGGGCGGCGATGCTGCCCTGCGCTGCCAGCATTCTGGCAGTCGGATACCATTTAGCGACATATCTACCTGGAATTTCAAACTATCCTTTTGCGTTGGGGTGGTCGGAAACGACCCGCTATTATGTGGCTTCCACTTTCTTCGATCACCGGATTTATGGGATCGATCTCCCGATGGTTTTTCGGGATTTCACCCGATATTTAATGCAAGCGGTGCCTTTCCTGGTGAAAGACTCTCCTTTATGGGTCCATCGCCTGTGGCAGGCTGCGCTGCGCTTTGGATCGACTTATTTTGCCGGTTACTTACTGGCCAAACGATATCAGATCAAAGGTGCAAAGTGGGTGGCTTTGTTCACCATGTGGGCAGGACTGTTTTTCTTCCAAGGACCGGTGTTCTACAATTTAATGGTCAATGTGCTGCTGGTGATCTGGCTGGTGAAAGCTGATCGTTTCTGGCGTACGTTGGCGGCGGTTGCCGGGATTTCGGTATGGGCTGGACTGTCGCGGATCAATTGGATCCCAATGCCCGGTTTGATGGCAGCAACGTTTTATTTATTGGAACAACCGATTACGGGTAAGGATATCAAAGCGGTAACCCGCTATTTGTGGAAGCCAGCAGCGTGGGTGGTGGTGGGCACACTGGTTGGGCTAGGTGTGCAGCAGGGGTATGCGATGATCTCCGGAAACCCGGAAGAGATCTATTACGCCTCATTTACTTCTTATCTGCTGTGGGATCGTTTGATGCCGAATCCGTCTTACCGACTGGGAATCCTGCCGCATGTACTGCTGCTCAGCGCACCGCTGCTGGTTTTTGTGGGGATGGCCCTGGCAGGGTGGAGAAAACGTTGGCAGTGGATCCGGCCGTTGGGTTTGACGGTCATCGCGGGCGGTTTGTTTGCCGGTGGTTTGGTGGTGAGCGTAAAGATCGGTGGGGGAACGAATTTGCATAACATGGATGTTTTCCTGGTGATCTTGATGCTGATTGCCGCTGAGATCTTTTTTGGTAGGGCTGTGGATCATCAGGGAAGCAAGCTGGAAATAAAGATGCCCGCATGGCTACAGGCGGTGGTATTTGCCGCCCCAATATTTTTCGTGATTTCATTCAGCGGTGGAACGATCCCCAAACGGGATATGGAGGCGGCACAGCAGGATCTGAACTTCTTGCAGGAAATTATTGATCGTGAGACCGCTGACGGAGGCGAAGTCTTGTTCATCTCACAGCGGCATTTGATCACCTTTGGGATGATTGAGAATGTTGACCTGGTGCACAGCCATGAGAAGCTGCTGCTCCAGGAGATGGTGATGTCACAGAATGCGGAGTATTTGAAAGATTTTCGGTTAGAATTAATTGGTCAACGCTATTCTTTGATTATTCACGACCCGCTGCCGCAGGTGTTTAAAAACGTTGATAAAGCGCCATATGCTGCTGAGAATAATGTGGTTTTCTCTGAGCTCAGCCCGTGGTTTGCCTGCAGCTACCGAGAATTTACCCGGGTGCTGCAAGGGAATTTGGTTATTTTTATGCCTGCTGATGTCGTGACATGTGAAGTGGTTGAGGAGTGATCTGTATGCTGCTATCTTTTGTGATCCCAACTTTGAATGAAAAACCAAGCCTGGAAAAACTGTGCTCACTGATTGTTGAACACAGCACCAAAGCCGGACATGATTATGAGATCATTTTCGTGGATGACGGCAGCACCGATGGTTCGAATGAACTGTTGGAGGAAATGCATCGAAAAGATTCCCAGGTAAAGGTGATTACCTTCAGGCGTAACTTTGGGAAGGCGGCGGCCTTGATGGCTGGATTTGATAAAGCAGAAGGCGAAATTGTGTTTACAATGGATGCTGACCTGCAGGATGATCCAATGGAGATTCCTCGGTTCTTGGAAAAATTGGACGAGGGTTATGATCTGGTATCTGGTTGGAAATATCCCCGCTTAGACCCAATTACAAAAACGGCACCATCGAAGCTGGCGAATGCCACGATCCGGATGGGGACAGGGATCAAACTGCATGACTTCAACTGCGGTTTTAAGGCAATGCGTAAGGATGTGGTCAAGGAAATCAAGCTGTACGGCGAGCTTCACCGCTACGTTCCGGTGCTGGCGCACTGGCGTGGTTTCAGCGTGACAGAGATTAAGGTCAAGCATCACCCTCGGGAGTTTGGAAAATCCAAGTACGGCATGCGGCGCTTGTTCCGCGGCTTGTTTGACTTTATTACCGTGGTCTTCCTGATCCGGTTTACCCGCCGTCCGCTGCACTTTTTCGGGATGTTGGGTCTGGCGCCCCTGGCGTTGGGTGTGTTAATCGATGGCTATTTGGCGATATTGTGGTTCACCGGGGAATCAATTGGCCACCGTCCTTTGCTGACTTTGGGAACATTACTGCTGATGATCGGGGTGCAGTTCTTCTCGATTGGCTTGCTGGCGGAAATGTTCTCATTCAGTACGCTGTCTCGCGAGGATGAGTACGGGGTGCGGAAAAGGCTGGGATAATTACTTAACAACTTAGAGTTTCATTAACTCTTGGAACAAACGAGCCCCTGATGAGCTAAACGCAGTCAGGGGCTTTTATTTTTTTCAATTGAAAGGATTGAAATTAATCTCAGATACCAGGTCAATCGCTGGTAGTGATTTGGTAGACGATATAGTCTCCACCCTGATAGATGGTTTTGAGTCCGGGACAGTTGAGTGGTTGGTCTGTATAAGCTAGGAGATTAGTAATCTGGTAGGTTGACACTATGGTGGGTAGTTCCTTACAGGCATTGACGGCTTCATCTGCGTAGAATGCATCGGCAATGGCGATGCGTTGGTACCATTCTAAAGCTTCAAGGGTGTTCCAGGGTTGGCTCTTCCAATCGACAAAGATCGGCGTACCGGTCCCCAGTCGGAATCCTTGAAGAGCACTATCTCTGGGTGGAATTAAATAGATGGTATTGGGGGCGCGGTGCTGGCTGATATTGGCATACAGCTGTCGGATTGGATTTTGGGAGGCTGCTTTTACCCGGTCTATTTGGGTGATTGCCCCTTGAATTATGGCGAATGCTGTCAGGGCGGCCAGTAAGGCCTGAAAAGAGCGTTTTTGGGCCAGCAGGAATGATTCGTACTGAGTGACCAGGGTTGAGAGAAGAGCGCCCAAGAGTAAAATTGTGGAAAGCGGGACTAACACCACGCTTACCCTCCAAATTTGAAGCAGGCTGACCAAATTGCTCGGCCTGATGAGGAGGGCCGCTATTGGTGTGAAAGTTAGTAAAAAGCCAAACAATAAAATGGAAAAGAGTTTGGTTTTTCGCATGATGAACAAGGTCAAAAGGCACAGCAGCAATTTGATCGTTTCAGAAGCTTTCCACCATACATTGACTTGGGTATGGTGCGGGATGCGTTCTTCAACGACGATACGGGCAGCTTCGTGAATTTGCTCACTGGTGGCCCCCACATTTGCCTGGAAAGTATAAATCACGATCGGAGAGATCACGATCAGAGCAAGCAAAGCGACCAAGATTGGTGTTTTGATGCTTTTGGTTTCGAGATAAATGATGAGGATGTACGAAGCAGTTAAAAGTGCTGCTGTCAGAACATAGCCGGGATGGAAATACCCGGCAAGGCATAAAGCCAGGATTGCCCAAACGTACTTCTTTTTGAGGAATAAAAAGAGGGAGAGAAAGAGGAAAGCGCCAAAAACATTAGGAAGGAATTGGTTAAGCCCCAGGTCTTGGTCAGCAAGCCCTGAAAAAATTTGAACCTTAAACAAATTTAAAAAGGACGTGGTGTTGGTCAGTAGAAAGACAACGATGAAAGAGAGAAACAAAAATTTTGAGCGGCGGATGTGGAAGAAATGATCACTGATGCCGATCAAACTGAAGAGGTAAATGCCTAAAATTGCAGCCTGGTAAAAGTAAAAAAATGAAGGGTGTAAAAATTTTGCTGTAGCTTGAACCAAGAGGCCGAAAACAGGCATGGGGTTCTTGGTATTGACATACCAGTCATCAGCCAGTGAGTCTATTGACCCGGCAGCTAACCCGCGAATCAGGTGATCGTTTTGGTTGGAATGGAACTGGACGAAAAACCCGCCAAAGGAGACAATGAAGGCAAGGGTTATCAGCACCCAAAACAAGAATTCGTGCCAGTGTTTCTTAAACTTTACTTCTTCATTCATCATCTAATCCAATCGAGTTGCTAAAACGAATATCTTTGACAGAATTGATGGGCAAACCACTTTGCCTCAGATAATTGTACTTTATCCAGGAATTTCTTATTGCTCAATTGAGAGTTTATTTTTTAACAAATTTTATTAATTCCCCCACTGAATTTTGGATTATCTGTTGAAATTTCAAATGAATCGATTGGAGTATTAATCCTGCTTGAAGGTGGAAAGGGGCTTTTGGTGATTAATTTCCGATTAATTTAACAATTTTACCAAAAATATATCCTTGACGTCTGTAGGAGGGGGGTTATAATTCAGTCGCTGAATTTTGGAGATTATATGGAAACATCAAACGAATCGATTCGAGATCTAAACTTGCTGGAACAGATTGAACGTGATCCAGATATCACACAGGCCTCGCTGGCATCTCAGCTGGGGGTTGCAGTGGGAACAGTAAACTGGCATTTAAAACGGCTGGTTTCTAAAGGCTATGTTAAAGTAAAAAGGGCGCAGCGCAAAAAGCTGCGCTACATCATCACCCCCAGCGGAATGGCGCTGCGGGCACGCTTGACCGTGGAATATATCGACCGTTCTTTTCAGCTGTACCGTGATACCCGCCAGATTGTGACAGAGCTGTTGGAAGATGTCCGCTCTGCTGGTTATGCCCATGTGCGGATTGAAACGCTGCGGACAGGACCGGACGATATTTTGGATATTATCCGGCTTTCATGCCTGGAGCAGAATATCGAGGTGGTTGAGGAGGGAAATGCGCCTGTACTGCAAATCCGCGGGGCACGCGTGGTATTGGTCAAACCGGAGAAGGAGAAGATCAATGAGTGATCATATATTAATCACCGGCGGGGCGGGTTACATTGGCTCACTCCTTACCGGGGAACTGCTCAACCGCGGCTACAGGGTCACGGTAATTGATGAACTGTTGTTTGGGGGGGATTCGATCATTTCCTATTTACCGAACCCGAACTTCCATTTTTCAAAATTGGATGTCTGTGAGCCTCGAGCACTGCGCACGGCGATCCGTAAAGATTGGCCAAAGCCCAAAGCGGTGGTCCATCTTTCAGGAATTGTGGGCTTCCCGGCCTGTCAGGCGGTGGGGAAACCAGTTGCCTGGCGCTACAACGTGGAAGCGACAAAAAGTGTGCATCAGCAAAGCGAAGCGCTGGATGCTGAGAGATTGATCTTTGCATCAACATACAGCAACTATGGGGCAGCGGAAGACGGGAAGGTTACTGAGGAATCTGCGCTTCATCCACAGTCGTTGTATGCGGAGACTAAAATTGCTGCAGAAGAGTATCTAATCAGCCAGTCGTCCAGCGGGTGCGCCCCATTGATCTTCCGATTTGCGACCTTGTATGGCATTTCTCCCCGTACGCGTTTTGATCTGATTATCAACCAGTTTGTGCTGGAGGCATATACCAAGCGCGAGCTGTTGATCTATCAGCGCGGCTACCGGCGCTCATTTGTGCATGTACGTGACGTTGTGCGGGGGATAATCTTGGGCCTGGAAGCAGCGGATAAAAAAGTACGAGGGCAGGTATTCAACCTGGGCAGCAGCAAGGGTAATTATTCTAAAGACGAGGTTGTGGCGCGGATTTTGAAACGCCTGCCAGAGACCAGGGTGCTGTATAAAGACCTGACCTTCGGTGGTGATATGCGCGATATCAGCGTGGCATTTGAAAAAATCGAAAGCGGATTGGGATTTAAAGCCGAGCTGGATATCGATGATGGCATTCGCGAGGTGCTCGACGCACTGCAGTTAGAGTTGATCAAAAACCCGTTAGACCCACGATACCGCAACGCACAGTTCATTGTGAAGTAAACATTTCGAGATGGTAAGGAGAAATTAATGTCCGAATTTTGGAAAGATAAACGAGTATGTGTCACCGGCGGAGCCGGATTTCTAGGATCTTTTATCCTGGAGAAGCTGGCTGAGCGCGGTGTTGAGGATGTCTTTGTACCCAATATCGAAAATTATGACCTGACCAGCCCCGAGGATATTGACCGGATGTTGGCGGATGCCAAGCCGGATGTAATCATTCACCTGGCCGCCCTGGCTGGGGGGATTGGCGCCAACCGGGCCCGCCCCGCAGAATTCTTTTATAAGAATTTAATGATGGGCGTGCCGTTAATGCACAAAGCCTACGAGCAAGGAGTGGATAAGTTCGTAGCGATTGGGACAATTTGCGCATACCCGAAGTTTACCCCGATCCCATTCAAAGAAGAAAATTTGTGGGAAGGGTACCCTGAAGAGACCAATGCGCCGTATGGTCTG
>JBDLJU010000040.1:0-17217 GCA_039714215.1 Chloroflexota bacterium
TTCAATTGGGCTTTCAATCGTTAAGCTCCTTGAAGTGCAGGGAAATACGCTCACCGTTGAAAATATCGATATCCTGGACGGCACTCCTCTGCTGGATATCAAGCCATATGTCCCCGAGTTTGATCAGGCAAGCAATGTCCGCGTCGGGTGGTTGGAAAACACCAGCGGGTCAATCTCAACCAAACGGTCCGATGACCGCTTCAAATAGGGGAAGATTTCCAATTCTATCGGTATCTAGGCTTTAGCCGGTTTAGAGGAAACAAATTTCATCTCCCAAAAATCCCTCAAATCGCGCTTGACTCTGCCCCCCAAACTGTGTATACTACCCATAGGACATGTTGGAACAAGTAGGTACATGTGCCCCTGTCCCAGGAAAATATGCTCGAGAATAACCAAGCCAAACCCCTCTACCAGGTCGTCGCCGACTCGATCCTCAAACAGATCGAGGATGGTACGTTTGCACCTGGCAGCCGCCTGCCCTCCGAGAGCGAGCTGACCAAACTGTTCCATGTCGGACGCAACACGATCCGCCATGCGATCAGCGAACTGGTCAACCTCGGGGTGGTCAGCACCGTGCAGGGCGTCGGCTCCTTTGTCCTCGAGCAGGGCAGCCGGGTATCCAAAACCGCCGAGTTCCTCTATGGTTTTTCGCAGGAAATGGCACTGCATGACAAAGTCGTCACCAGCAAAGTGCTCGATACCAAGCTGATCAACGCCGACCCCTTCCTCGCCCGCCGCTTAGGCATTCAGCTCGGCGCAGAAGTGGTCTTCATTTACCGGTTGCGCATCATGGACGGCGAACCAATCGCCATCGAGCGGGCCTACCTGCCCCACCAGCTCTGCCCAGGGATCCTCGAACACGACTTTACCACCGAATCCTTGTACCAGGTGCTGACCAGCAAATACCAGATGAAACCCGACCACGCTGAACAGGAAATCGGCGCCGAGCTGGCCACCGATCAGGTCGCTGAGATCCTCGGTTTACCGCAGCCTGGCGTGGTGCTGGTTTTCCACCGTGAAACCCGGGTACGGGACGGACGGGTGATCGAATATGTTGATTCAGAATTCAGAGCGGACCGATTCCAGTTCTACACCCATTTGAAAGCCAATTCATTTTCACAGCAGTTTGTTTTTGAACGGCTGCCAGTGAATACCAGGCAGGAGTAAGGATCATGCAAAATCCAAGCGATGCCGAGATTAAGAAAATTGTGGACGAGGTGGTTTCCCGCTTGATGCAGGCCTCTCCAAAAGCGCCGGTGATCCAGGCAATCACGCAGGCAGCTCCCGCCCCGGCAGCCGGGAAGACTGTCGCCATCGGTGCAGACCACGGCGGCTATCCCCTCAAGGAAACCCTCAAGGCTTTTCTCAGCGAGGGCGGCTACCAGCCGATCGACTGCGGCACCCACAGTGCCGACGCGGTTGATTACCCCGACCTGGCCAAAGCGGTTGCTGAGAAAGTCGCCGGCGGACAGGCCTGGCGCGGGATCATGATCGACGGCGCAGGGATCGGCTCCTGCATGGCGGCCAACAAAGTCAAAGGCGTGCGCGCTGCAATGTGCTACGACCATGCCACGGCGAATAACAGCCGGGAACACAACAATGCCAATCTGCTGACCCTCGGCGCGGGATTAATCGGCGCCAGCCTGGCGAAGCAGATTGTAACTACATTTTTAGAAACTGATTTTGCGGGCGGCAGACACGCTCCCCGCGTCGATAAAATAATGGAAATAGAGAAATAACATGTTAAATTCACCAACAGAAGTCAAACACTTAGTCGAAATCATCACCCGCGAGGTGCTCATCGCTCTCGATGAAGAGCAGTACACCAAACAGGAACACGTGCACGGCGAATACTGCACTGAAGAATGCGCCGAGGGCATTTGTGTAACCACCTGCTTCAACCGGGTCGGAGAAGTGGTCGATGCCGGTGCATCCCGCCTCACCTCCCAGCTCGGCGGGATCCCCGATGACCCCGATGTGGCCGGGATGATCGACCACACCCTGCTCAAACCCGATGCCACCGCCGACCAGATCGCCCAGTTGTGCTATGAAGCACGCAAATACAATTTCGCTTCCGTGTGCGTCAATCCCACGCACGTCAAACTGAGCGCTGAGCTGCTCCAGGGCTCGTCGGCCAAGGTTTGCACCGTGATCGGCTTCCCCCTGGGCGCTTCCTCCCCTGAGGTCAAAGCCTTCGAGGCCGAAACCGCAATCCATGATGGCGCCACCGAGATCGATATGGTGATCAATATCGGCGCCCTCAAAGCCGGCGACCACACCCTGGTAGCCCAGGATATCCGCGAGGTTGTCCGCATGGGGCACTCCCACAACGCCCTGGTCAAGGTGATCATCGAGACCGCTTTGCTCACCGAAGAAGAAAAAGTGACTGCCTGCCTGCTTTCTAAAGAAGCTGGCGCAGATTTCGTCAAGACCTCCACCGGGTTCTCCGGCGGCGGCGCTACAGTTGAGGATATCTCCCTGATGCGCCGCGTGGTCGGCCCGGAGATGGGCGTGAAAGCCTCCGGCGGCGTGCGCGATTTCGAAGACGCCCAGAACCTGGTTGCTGCTGGGGCGACCCGCCTCGGGGCCAGCGCCGGTGTCAAGATCGTACAGGGCGCTATCGAAACCAACGGCACAGCGGCCAAACCTGCCGCGGCCAAAGACTCAGCATATTAGGATTGATCAAGATGAAAATTGCCCGGGTAATTGGTTCCACCATTTCCACCATCGAAGACCCCAAGGTCAAAGAGACCAAGCTGCTGCTTTGCCGCCAGACCACCCCGTCTGGTGAAGAATCTGGCGCTGCTTACGTCGCGATTGACCTGGTCGATGCCGGAACCGGGGACCTGGTGCTCACCTGTCATGGCTCAGCCGCCCGGCAGACCTTCCTGACCAAAGATGCCCCGGTAGACGCGGTGATCATGGCGGTGATCGACCACCTGGAAGTTGATGGCGATGTTGTCTTTCGCCAATAAGATAGATTTGGAGTAAGAAATGCTGATTGCCAAAGTAATCGGAACCACCGTTTCCACGATAAAAGATGAAACCCTGCTCGGCCGCAAGCTGTTAATCTTGCGTCAAACCGATATCGACGGGGAACCCTTTGGCAAGCCTTATGTCGCCGTCGACACCCTCGATGCAGGGATTGGTGATTTAGTGGTCACCGCCCACGGCTCCAGCGGACGGATGACAGAAATCACCAAAAATCGACCGGTAGACGCGGTGATCATGGCCGTCGTCGACCATTTAGAGACCGGCGGCAAGGTCACCTACCGAAAATAGGAACATCGAGCAAAAAACAGCTCATTGTTCTTGGAGAACGAAAGCGTTCTCCGCGAAAGTTTAGGACAAGCTTATGACAGAATTCGACAAGGATTTACGCTCAATACAGCAGGCCCGCTCCATGGTGGTCGCCGCCCGCGAGGCGCAGAAGGTGTGGGCTAACGCCACCCAACAGCAGGTTGACCGGGTTTGTGAAGCGATGGCGGATGCCGCCTTTGGCGCGTCAGAACGCCTGGGGCGCATGGCGGCAGAAGAAACTGGCTTTGGCGTGCCTGAACATAAGAAAATCAAGAATGAATTTGCATCCAAAGTAGTCTGGGACAGCATTAAAGACGTCAAAACCGTTGGCGTGATCCGCCATGACACCGCTGCAAATATATATGAAATTGCCTGGCCAATGGGCGTGGTTGCCGCATTGACACCCAGCACCAACCCCACCTCCACCACGATCAATAAAATCCTCATCTCGGTCAAGGCCCGCAACGCGATTGTGGTCGCCCCCCACCCCTCCGCGGCGAACAGCTGTGTGGCCACCACTCAGGTGATGGTCAACGCCGCAATTGAGGCTGGCGCCCCCGAAGGCCTGATCCACTGCATGTCCGAGATCAGCCTCCCCGGCACGGATGCACTGCTCAGCCACAAATACACCGCATTGATCCTGGCTACGGGCGGCTCCGACATGGTGCGTGCTGCTCACTCCAAGGGCAAACCCGCCTACGGGGTCGGCCCGGGGAATGTCCCTGTGTATGTTGACCGCAGCGCTGACCTGGAAAAAGCCGCAAAATACATCGTTGGCTCCAAAGCCTTCGATTATTCTGTGATCTGCGCCACCGAACAAGCGGTGGTCGCTGACCGGCCAATCGCTGACCGCCTGCGCGAACTGATGCAGGCCGAGGGAGCCTATTGGGTTTCTCCCCAGCAGGCAGATGCCCTCCGACAGGCGCTGTTCTACCCCAACGGAGCGATCAATCCGCTCTCTGTGGGTAAATCTCCCCAATATCTGGCCGCCATGGCAGGCATCCAGGTGCCTGAAACTGCCCGCATCCTGGTGGCAGACCTTGATACCGTCGGGCGTGATGAACCGCTCTCCCGAGAAAAATTAACCACCGTCTTGGGCTTCTACATCGCCGACGGCTGGGAAGCAGGCTGCGACCGCTCAGTCGAGCTGATCAATTTCGGCGGGCGCGGCCACAGCCAGTTGATCCACGCCACCAACATGGATATCGTCATGGCCTTTGGCCTGGAAAAACCGGTCTTCCGCATCGGCGTCAATACGATGGGTACACTGGGAATGATCGGTCTGACCACCGGTATTCAGCCCTCACTGACCCTCGGTTCTGGCGGCGTTGGCGGCGCGATCACCGGTGATAACATCAACGTGCACCATCTCTACAACGTCAAACGGATTGCATTTGAAACCTCCGCTCCCCCAGAGGCGGCCTTTAAACCCGGCACTGTCGGGACCGGCAACATCCAGGGACCTGACTACCAGGAACTTGAAGCGGTTGTCCGGGAAATTGTGATGGAAATACTGAAAGCGTAGATCGTACTAACAATGCGCTTTATCGGATTCGAAGCACAGCTTCGATCAAAATACTAACAAACTTTTTGTATAGGAGTTAATCATGGCAAATCAAGACCCAGCATTAATCGCATTAGGAATGGTTGAGACCAAAGGTTTGGTCGGTGCAGTTGAGGCCGCCGATGCAATGGTCAAAGCAGCAAACGTGGTACTCATTGGCTCAGAGTATGTCGGCGGCGGCTTCGTGACTGTAATGGTCCGCGGCGATGTCGGCGCAGTCAAAGCAGCCACCGATGCCGGCGGCGCAGCCGCCAAACGTGTTGGCGAACTGGTATCGATTCACGTGATCCCACGCCCGCACGAAAACGTTGAGATGATCCTGCCCCAGAGTTCCCGTGGCGGATTCGGCGGTCGTGCAGCAGATAAAGCCAAAGCTAAATAGGTAATCTGTGCAAAGCACCGAACTGGGCAGCTATCTTAGCCGCGCCAAGCGAGTGGTTCGCTGGGTGGAAGACCCGCTTCCACCCCCGCTGCAGTCCCCCCCACAAGGGAAACTGCATGTGGGGGTCGACCTGGGCACCGCCTATCTCAGCGTGGTGGTCCTGGATGAAAACCAGGAACCCATCGCTGGGGAGTACCAATTCGCCCAGGTGGCGAAAGATGGCCTGGTGGTCGATTTCATCGGCGCAGTAGACCTGCTGCGGGAAATGAAAGCCCGCGTCGAGCAGCGCATTGGCAGAGAGCTTACCCATGCCGCCAGCGGCTACCCCCCCGGGGTGGCCCAGGCAGAAGTGCGCTCAACAGCCAACGTGGTTGAAGCCGCCGGGATGACCTGCACCGGGCTGATTGACGAACCCAGCGCCGCCAATGCCCTGATCCGTCTCGAAAACGGCGTGATCGTCGACGTCGGCGGAGGCACCACCGGGATTGCTGTAATCAAAGACGGCGAGGTTGTCTACACCGCAGACGAAGCAACCGGCGGCACCCATTTTTCTCTGGTGATCGCCGGCGCCAACGACATCAGCTTCGAGGAAGCAGAGCTGCGCAAGGTGATCCCCGAAGAACAGCCGGTGCTGTTCCCCGTCGTGCGGCCGGTATTGGAAAAAGTCGCCAGCATTGTCGCCAGACACATCGATGGGTACAACGTCCCCGAATTGGTTTTAGTCGGAGGCACCAGCGCCTTCTACAAGGCCGCTGAAGTGGTTGAGGAATACACCGGGCTGACCGCCTGGGTCCCCGACCACCCCTGGATGGTAACCCCAATCGGGATGGCGATGCATGATCAAATTGATTAGCAAGCCAATCAATTTGATTTAATCGAACTTCGTTCGATCAGATCAGTATGATAATTAAGGAGTTCAGATGAGCAAAACTGATTTTTCACTACGTGTGTATTGTTACCTGGACCGCATGCAGCCACAGGTGGCTGGCTTTGTCGGCACGATCACCCAGGGTGACCTGCCGGTGGAAGGTATGGCATCCCTGTACGTTGAGATGGCCCCCGGCAACGAAGTCTTCCGCACTGTCGATATCGCCGTCAAGGCCACCGAGGCCAAACCTGGCGCTCAGGTGGTTGAACGCGAATTTGGCATGTTTGAAGTGCACTCCCATAACCAGGCTGCCGTGATCGAATCCGGAAAAATCGTATTGGAGCGCCTCGGCCTCAAAACCGAAGACCGCATCAAACCGACGGTATATTCCTCCAACTTGATCACCCGTGTTGATCCCTACCAGGCTCAGCTGCTCAACCGCTGGCGCCGCGGATCGATGCTCGTCTCTGGCGAGACCCTCTTCGTCCTCGAGGTTGCCCCGGCCGCTTACATTATGTACGCCGCCAATGAAGCCGAGAAGAAAGCCAACATCAAGCTGATCCATATCGCTTCAGTCGGACGCTTTGGCCGGATGTGGATGTCGGGCACCGAAGCAGAAATGGTCACTGCCCGTGATGCCGCCATCCAGGCGATGGACTCAATCGATGGTATCGCCGGTAAGTAAGCTGTCAAATCACAGCATGCTTATCTTCCAATTTTAAAGATAGGTGTGCTGTAGAAGATCGACAAGTCGATCTTTTACCGAATAGGAGTCTTCCTATGCCAAAAACCTTTTACACAGAGAAAGATATCGAGGATCTCTACCGCAGCGGAACAACCTCGCTGGTCGTCGATGACGATGTCGTCGTTACCGATCTGGGTAGAGAAAAAGCGATGAAGCTCGGCTTCGAGCTGGTGCGCGCCCACGATCAACCCTCCAGCGCGCCGGTGCGGCCGTACATCACCAAAGACACCTCTCCCAGCGCCGCGCCACCCGCTTCGCATATCTCCACCCCAAAAATGGCGGCAAGGCCCGCTGCCCCTGCCGCAGCGGTTAAGCCAAGCATGGAAAAACGCGTCCAGACTGCGGTCAAATCCCGCCTGGGTGATACCGTCGATCCAAAACTGCTCGAAACGATCATCAGACGAGTATTAAAAAACGTCGGAGGCAAATGAAATGCTGTTCGGGCGAGTTCGTGGAACCGCAGTTTGCACGATTAAGTACCCCGACCTGACCGGGATGAAGCTGCTCGTAGTCGAACCACTTGACCGGCAGCTCAAACCCGCCGGACCCTTGCAGGTGGCTGTTGATGTCGTCCAGGCAGGCCCTGGCGACCTGTGTGTGATGGTCCGCTCTCGCGAGGCGGCCCTGGCAATGCAGGAACACAAGTTCGTGCCAGTCGACCTTGCCCTGATCGGGATTGTGGACGAGTTAGAAGTCCAACCCGATGGAAATTTTGACTATACCCTCAAAGAGGGTCACGTGAAGTACACCTGATATGATCTTAGGAAAAGTAGTTGGCACGGTGGTGACTACAATCAGCCACCCAGATTATGACAACCGCCGCATGCTGGTGGTGCAGCCGCTGACCCTCCCCGGCGATCCGCCAGAAGGTGATTTTGTGGCGTTAGATACCACCCACGCCGGGGTTGGTGATACTGTGCTGGTCAACCGCGAAGGCAACGGCGCCCGCCAGGTGCTCAACAACCCGGACGGCTGCGTGATTTCCTTGATCGTCGGGATTGTTGACTCGCTGTATATTGAAAGCCTGGACTAAGATATGCGAACCCCACTGGTAGCCGGAAACTGGAAGCTGAATAACACCGAAGATCAAGCGATCACCCTGACCCGCAAATTGATGCCGGGGTTGAGCCGAATAGCTGGCGTCGAAAAGCTGATCTGCCCGCCGTTCATCGCCTTACCTTCGCTGCACAAATTGCTGGTCAGCAGTGAAATCCGCCTAGGCGCCCAGAATATGTATTGGAAAGAAGCAGGGGCTTATACCGGCGAAATCTCCCCTAAAATGCTTGCCCCGCTGTGTGATTATGTGATCCTCGGCCACTCCGAAAGACGCGCAATATTTGGCGAAACAGACGAGCAGATTAACCTCAAAGTCAAGGCCGCTCTCCCCCACAAGCTGATCCCGATCCTTTGTGTCGGTGAAACCGACCAAGAAAACCAGTCTGGGCGCACCGTTGAGGTGATCACCCGTCAAATCAGAGCCGGATTGCAAGCTGCTCCGGTGAATGCTGCCAGCCAGCTGGTTGTGGCATACGAGCCAGTCTGGGCAATTGGCACCGGTCGTTCGGCAACGCCCGAAGGCGCCAACCAGGTGATCCAGTCCACGATCCGCACTTCACTGGCCAACATTTTTGGCGAATCCATCGCCGACGGGGTGCGCGTGCTCTACGGCGGCTCGGTCACCGAAGACAATGCTCGCAGCTACTTCGCCCAACCGGGGATCGACGGTGCATTGGTCGGCGGCGCCAGCCTGCGCCCCAACGCCTTCATCGGCATCGCTGAAGCTGCCCGCTAATCGCTGGATTTAACCAGGCTGTGTTGACATTTGAGTTATGATAAGGGTATGGAAAAAACAATCACATTCAAAGATGAAGATTGGGAGAAAATCTACCAATTTCTCAAAGAGCACCCGAATGTATACGCTGGCAAAGAAGCAGCCTGCCGACAATTCGTTGAGGGTGTGTTGTGGATCACACGCTCTGGTGCTCAATGGCGCTTGCTGCCATCAGCCTATGGCAACTGGAATAGTGTCTACAAACGCTTCGCACGTTGGTGTGAAAAGGGCATCTGGGATGACATGCACCAGCATTTCGTAGCTGATCCCGACATGGAGTGGATGCTGGTGGACAGCACGATTGTCAAAGCGCATCCTTGTGCGGCTGGCGCACTGAAAAAAAAGGAGGCCAGCAAGAGCAGGCCTTAGGGCGTAGTCGAGGTGGCTTCAGCACGAAAATCCATGTCAATGTGGATGCTTTGGGCAATCCGCTGCGTTTTCGGCTCACCGGAGGACAGCGCCACGATATTACCCAGGCCGCTGATCTGATCGAAGGGTACATTAGTGAATATGTGATTGCTGATACGGCCTATGATGCACAAGATTTTCTCTCAGTGATTACAGAGAGCGGTGCCATCGCTGTTATTCCTCCGAGGAAGAATCGCAAGGAAGGGCGAGTGTATGACAAGCATTTGTACAAAGAGCGTCACCTGGTTGAATGTTTCATTGGCAAGATCAAACACTATCGGCGCATATTTTCTCGCTTTGAAAAAATGGCGTCCCGATATCTCGGCTTCCTCAGTTTTGTCGGTGCTTTGATCTGGTTACGATGAAATGTCAACAGAACCTAGTCATCTGATGGGAGATAGACATACCCCTCAGCACGTGATCCACCTACCGGCATCTCCCCGCCACAGGCCTCCGGGAAGAGTTCATGCAGCTTATCAGGGGGCATATGCCGCACCGTCGACTTGGTGTAATAGCCCGCCAGGCTCCCGGTGCCTCGCAATCCGTCAACGCCAGTCTGATCGCCAGGTACACCCTGGATGAAGAACCAACCCACCCATCCCCCTTCGGGGTAAGCTTCCGGGGACATATTCAATTGACCGAAGAACATCCCCCGCATTGTTTCCAAATTTACATTGGCATTTGCCAGGTTGGTTGCCGGGCCGGTGTGGAAGTCCTCATTGGAGACCACCTGGCCGTTCAGCAGCCTGCCCCTTACAATTTTGGTGCCGTCAGCCACCCAGGCCTTTTCAATGGAGACCTCTTCACAAGAGATGAAGTAGTTCTCGATCGGGATCTTGTCCAGGTCATCTGCGGCGACAGGCTGGGCTGCTGTCAGGCCAAAGACGATGGCGATCACGGCTGCCAGCGATACCGACATTCCTAAACGTGCGATTCTACTTTTCATTTCCGACTCCTTTTCTGGTCCAATACGGTTGAAAAAACTTGTTACCCGCATTGTATAGAGGAATCGGCAATTTCCAGGAAAACCCTAACTTTTCCCTATCCCCCCTTTAAGATTGGCGAAAAATCAAACATTGGCCAGGTGATCAGGCACTCCTAACGAATTCAATTCATGGCATTCATTAAAGAAAAAGTCCCTGCAGGTATCTGCAGGGACTTCTATTCAGATTTTGTTGATGTTCTACTCGCCGCCCGGGATCAACACATATCCTACTGCGCTTGTCCCGCCCAGTGGCATGTTCCCACCACAAGCATCGGGGAACATGGCGTGCAAAGCAGGACCTGAGATGTGTGAAAACACCAGTTTGGTCTTGTACCCTTTCAGGCTCCCGGTTCCTTTCAATTGTGAAGTTCCGGTATGGAAACCTACCACGCCTTGTGCAACGAAGGTTCCTTCCCACCCACCATCCGGATATGCGTCCGGGAACATTTCTACCTTCCCATTGAAGGTGCCGTACATTGTTGCTAACTCAATATTGGCATTGGATAGATTTGTTGCTGGCCCAACATGGTAGTTTTCATTCGATCTCACTTCAGCATACACCAACTTCCCCCTGACATGCTTGACACCATCCTCAACCCATACCCGATCAATGGAAGCTACCTCACAGGAGATGAAGTTGTTTTCAATCGGGATCCGTGTGGTTCCAGCCGCGGCAGCGGGCTGGGCTGCCGACAGGCCAACGACGATGGCGATTACGGCTGCCAGCGATACCAACAAACTGATTCGTGCGTTTATTCTTTTCATTTCTGACTCCTTTTCTGGTCCAATACGGTTGAAAAAATTTGTTACTCGCATTGTATAGAGGAATCAGCCAAATCCAGAAAAACCCTAACTTTTCCCTATCCCCCTGAAACCGCCTGCATTTTTGGCCCCAGAAAGGGGTTACTCCGCCGCTAGCAGCCCAAACTGGAGCCTTTCTTCTGCCGTCAGATCACGGGTCACGCAGCATCCATAGGCATGGTCGATCAATGCCTGGGTAGAAGGCCATACGCGGCGGATCACCGGGGTACCGGTCCCCCCCGTCACGATCACATGGCTGCCGTCCGGAGACCAGTGGACATTCCCCGCACCACCGACCACCTGGAAGCTGAGCACTTCTGCCCTGGTCTCCAGGTCCCAGATCTTGACTACGCCGTTCATATCACCAGAAGCGACCCGCTTCCCATCGGGAGAGACGGACAAACCATAGGCGAAGATGTCATGCCCGGTAAAGGTTTGGAGCAGATCGCCGCTTTCAAGATCCCAGAGGCGGAGCACATTCTCATTCGGGGATCCATGGCTGGAGATCATCTGCGTACCATCGAATAGCCACTCAGTACGGCCCGTGCCGCCGCCGAGGTCATCCAGGGTCATCAGCAATTCACCGGTTGCCGCGTCCCAGATCAAGGCGCCGGTACCGATCTCCCGGCTGTGGATACAGCCAGTAGAGATTCGCTCACTATCCAGAGACCAGGAAGGACCAAAGAGGACACAAAAATCCTCCCCCTCGTCAAGCAGCCCCAATAGTTCAGGCCCAAAACCAAAGTTGGTGATGGTCTCTCCCGTATCCGCATCCCAGACCGTTGCCCGGCTGGCAAAACCACTGTTCACGATCCGGGTCCCATCCGGAGACCAGCGGACTGCAAACAGGGCAGTGGACTCCAATGGCACTTCCAATACCACTTCGCCGGTGGTTACATCCCAGGTGCGGGCAGTGCCATCGGCGCACGAGGTCACAATACGGGAGCCATCCGGCGCCCAATCGAAGAACCAGACCCGGTCCGGGTGAGCCAATGTGAACAACTCCTTGCCGGTGGACGCATCCCAGATGCGAGCCGTGTTGTCAAAACTGGCGGTGGCGATCAAACGCCCATCCGGAGACCACTCCCCATCCCGGGTTTGAGCCGTGTGACCGAAGAGCATCAGCGACTGCATGGAAACGTCCCAGATCTCTCTCTCCCCGTCAAAGGTGAACCAATTCCCGTCTGGCGACCAGGTGACATTGCGCGCCTCGACCAGACCGCCGCTGTAGGGGAAGGTGAGCAGCAGCGCACCGGTCTTCGCATCCCAGATACGGGTGGTCTGATCTTCATTGCTGAGTGTGGCCACCCGTCTGCCGTCTGGCGAATAACCCACCGCCGACACAACCCCGTCATGTCCAATCAGGGTCAGCAGAAGCGCTCCGGATTCGGTATCAAAGATTCGGGCCAGCCCATCCTCTCCGGCAGCCGCAATCTGCCCGCCATCCGAGGACCAGTCCAGCCCGATCACCCCGGCCGGCCCGCTGGTGATGACCAACAACTCACGGGCGCTTTCAGCATCCAGAATTCTCACGGCACCATCCAATGAAGCGATCACGATCCGATCGCCGGCAGGAGACCAGCGTGCATCCTTAATGGCAGCGGTATGCTCAAACAGCGCCAGCGCTTCTTCTCCTGTCGCTGCATCCCAGATAATCACTTGCCCATCATCGCCTGCCGTGAGGATCCTGCTCCCACCCGGAGACCAGTCCACGCTATTCACCGGCCCCTCATGCCCACCGAGGATGAATAACGGTTTTTCCTTTTTAATATCCCAGACTCTTGGCGGTTCAAGGCACTCACCGGAGGATTGGAAGCCCGTCTTGTAGCTGCTGACAAGTTGATCTCCCTCTGGCGACCAATCCACTTCTGCCGGGACACAACCATTGGCGCCCAATGAAAGCGCTGCTTTCTCGCTGCCTGTGTCCTCCTCCAGGATGATCAAAGCATCCAGGAACCCGTCTGCATAGGAAAGCCCAAAGGCAATCTCCCCTCCATCGGGGGACCATGACGTCGTCTCAAGAATGGAGAGCAGCTCAGGGCCAAATGAATACTTCCTCGGAGGGACATATTCCTCCACAGCCTGTGCCAGTGCGCTTTCGGCCTGAGCGGTGTAGGGATACTGGTCCAATGCTTCCAATGCCAGCAGGATGGCCACATCCTGATTGCCGTTCTCCAATTCCAGCATCGTCTGGGCGGCCAGACCAATGCTGACCTGGCGGCGGGCGGCCTGTTCGGCCAGTTCCGCCCTGCCCCTCTCTGCATTTGCCCACAGCGCCAACCCGGATACCAGAATGATCACCACCGACATGATGGCGATGGCAGCGTTCCGGAGGCGCCGCTGGCGGGCTTGCTGCAGCCGTTCTTCTTCAATGCTGGTCTCAAGGAACTGGCGTTCCTCCAGGGTCATGGCCACATCCGTTGCCTGCGCCCAGCCCTCAAATTGCGCCAGCCTGGACCCCGAAAGCAGGTAGCTTTCATCCTGATTGGCAGTACGCCAATGCCGTGCTGCGGTGTTCAACAGCCTCAGAGAACGGATATCCTCGCGCCTTTCATTCAGCCAGCCTCGCAGCCTTTCCCATTCCCGCAGCAGGGCTTCATGGGCTACCTCCACCGTCGGACGTCGGTTGGTTGGATCATGGTCGAGTGACAGCAGCCGGTAATCGGCAAACAGATCGATCATCTCATCCATCAGTTCTGCATCGCTGGCAATCGCGGCCAGTTCACTCCGGTCGACCCGGCGCCGGGTATCCTCAACACCTTCGCCCAGGGTCACCAACCGCAGGAACATCTGGCGTACCTCATCCTGACATTGGGAACCCAGCTCTGAATATAGGTCTTCGGCCCGGCGGGGCAATGCGCCTACCACCCCGCCAATCTTCTGATAAGCCTGATGGGTCAAAACGCGCTCATCGCGCTGGTCGAACAGTTCGGTGAGGCCATATTGCAGCAAGGGCAGCGCACCGGGCTGGTAGCTGATCTCGTCAATGATCGTCGAGACCAGACCCGGTTCAAAGGTCACCGATTGGTCTGCCGCGGGACGGGTGATGGCGCGTTCCAGCTCTTCAGCAGACAGCGGCATAACTGTTTCAAGATTTTCACGAACCAGCGCGCCAAACTCTGGATAGTACAGGGGCCGGTCATAGAAATCAGCCCGCAGGGTCACCACCACCCGCACCCGGCTGCGCACATCGGTGACTGCCGTGTAGAGCAAGTCAAGGAAATGTGAGCGCTGCTCCTCATCTTCAACCAGGGTGAACAGCTCCTCAAATTGATCGATCACCAGCAGCAGTTCGCTCTCATCATCTGGCAGGATCAAATTTGCCGAGCGCACCAGCCCGCGCATATCCCGCTGCAGTTGGTCCATCAGGCTGCCCGTCTGATGCGCGGCAACACGCATCAGCCCGATCTCCAACTCTTCCAGCGGATAGGCGCCCGGGGTGACATCAACTACGAACCATTTTTCAGAACCGGGCAGATCTCCCCGCCACAACGCCGGAACCAGCCCGGCCAGCACCACGCTGGACTTACCGCTGCCGCTGGGTCCCACCACAGCCAGGAAGCGGTTTGTTCCGCTACTCTTCTTCTCAGCCCCAAGATGATCGATCATCTTCTCAACCAGGGCTTCGCGTCCAAAAAAGTGGAGATGATCCGCCGCCCGGAAGGGACGCAGGCCTTTGTAGGGATTCTCCGGTTCGGGCAAAGCCACGCTGACCGATCGCTCCGCCGACGGCGGGATCAGATCGCTGTCCCCCAGCAGGTCCAGCTCACGGGCACGCACCCTTGCCTGGACGCGGCTGTGTACGCCCAATTTCTTGTAGATCTGGTTGACGTACCACTTGACCGTACCAACCGTGAGTACCAGTTTCTCGGCGATCTCATTATTTGAGAGACCATCCACGATCCCCTGGAGGACCTCGTGCTCCCGCAGGGTGAGCTGCTCGATCACATTTTGGGCAGGTCTGGCAACCTGGAGACCAGCAGCCTCCCGAAGGGCCTTTGCAAGGGTAAGCACATCCTCATAGCGGTCGGCTGGTTTCTTGGCAGTTGCCTTCTGGATGACCTTGTTTATTTCGGCAGCTCGAGTATGGCTGAAAGTCAGGTCAGGCAGCGGGTCATTGAGATGCTTATACATCCTCTCGATGGTTGAGCTAGCCTTGAAGGGATGCTCTCCGGTCAGCATTTCGTACAGCATCACGCCCAGATTGTAGATATCAGTTTGGGCGGTGACTTCCTCACCGCGGGCCTGCTCCGGGGCGATATAGTCCAGCGATCCGGCAAAGGCATCGGGGTTGGAAACATCCTCCCTCAGGGCAACGGTCACCTTCGCAATCCCAAAATCACCCAGGTAGGCATTCCCGTCCTCATCCAGCAGGATATTGGACGGTTTGATATCAAGATGGACGATATTGCTCCGGTGCGTCAGTTCCAGGGCTGATGCAACCTGATCGAGGACCTGAGCTGTCCGCTCCACAGAAAAGACCCCCTGCTGAATCGCCGATTTCAGGTTGCCCCCGCGCAGCAGACGCATGACCAGGTAAGCTCCGTCAGGGTCCCGCCAGAAATCGATCAGCGGCACAATGTAGGGATGCTCCAGCCGGGCGACCAGGCGGGCCTCGGTCTCAAATCGGCGGATGAAATCCGGTTGGTTGGCATACTCTGGCAGGATGATCTTGATCGCCACTTCCCGCCCGATGGCGGATTGATAGGCACGGTAAACAACGCCAAACCCGCCCGCCCCAATGCGCTCCAGAAGATCATAGCCTTTGATGGATTGTCCGCTCAGGTCCTGCATGCCCTGCTCCTTTGGCTGCTTTTGTTTCTTCCATTATATGGGAAGAAAAGCTGTAATTGACCGGCTTCCTAACCTTTTCCAACCCCCCAGCAACGCAAAAGGGCGCACGAATTGTGCGCCCTTCTTCATTTCTACTGTCCTTGCGTGGGTTTCTCGTCTATGCTGCCTCGATCGTCTCCACTTCGGGGAAGAACTGGCGCACCGTTCCCGCCACCCATCCCTGAAGCGTGGTCTCGGTCAGCGGGCAGCCCTCACAGGCCCCGCCCAGCCTGACTTTCAATACTTTGCCGTCGAATGAGACCAGATTCACCCAGCCGCCGTGGTACTGCTCAATATAGGCGCTGATATTCTCGATCAGGGCCTGCATCTTTTCCTGATCATCGGCAATCTGGTGGTTGTGCTCTGCCATTGTTCCGCTCCTTTGGTATCGGTGGTTACTGTATTATAACCTGTGGAGCGTAATTTCCGAGAAAAAAAACACCCTATTGACTAGGCTGTGTTGACATTTGAGTTATGATAAGGGTATGGAAAAAACAATCACATTCAAAGATGAAGATTGGGAGAAAATCTACCAATTTCTCAAAGAGCACCCGAATGTATACGCTGGCAAAGAAGCAGCCTGCCGACAATTCGTTGAGGGTGTGTTGTGGATCACACGCTCTGGTGCTCAATGGCGCTTGCTGCCATCAGCCTATGGCAACTGGAATAGTGTCTACAAACGCTTCGCACGTTGGTGTGAAAAGGGCATCTGGGATGACATGCACCAGCATTTCGTAGCTGATCCCGACATGGAGTGGATGCTGGTGGACAGCACGATTGTCAAAGCGCATCCTTGTGCGGCTGGCGCACTGAAAAAAAAGGAGGCCAGCAAGAGCAGGCCTTAGGGCGTAGTCGAGGTGGCTTCAGCACGAAAATCCATGTCAATGTGGATGCTTTGGGCAATCCGCTGCGTTTTCGGCTCACCGGAGGACAGCGCCACGATATTACCCAGGCCGCTGATCTGATCGAAGGGTACATTAGTGAATATGTGATTGCTGATACGGCCTATGATGCACAAGATTTTCTCTCAGTGATTACAGAGAGCGGTGCCATCGCTGTTATTCCTCCGAGGAAGAATCGCAAGGAAGGGCGAGTGTATGACAAGCATTTGTACAAAGAGCGTCACCTGGTTGAATGTTTCATTGGCAAGATCAAACACTATCGGCGCATATTTTCTCGCTTTGAAAAAATGGCGTCCCGATATCTCGGCTTTCTCAGTTTTGTCGGTGCTTTGATCTGGTTACGATGAAATGTCAACAGAACCTAGAAACGCCCCAAAAACGGTAAGAAAAAATCAAAAGACCACGTCCAAATTTTGGATAACATAAAATTTTTTTTGTATACTTAATATAGAGTTTTTAGATAAGACTGGTCTATTACGATTTGGCAATACTGCCAAATCGTTTAAGAGAACGCAAGCGTTCTCCAATCTCGAGGAGGAAGCAGATGAAACTACAACCTAAATGGTGGTTAAAAGCACTCTCTATTATTCCCAAGATT
>JBDLJU010000041.1:0-17160 GCA_039714215.1 Chloroflexota bacterium
AAAAAATTTGATGGTCCCGATGATGAATTAATTTAATTCGACTATTTTTATTATTTTTACCCATTATATCCATATTTTGTCTGTTTAGCAAATAGTTTTAAGGGATTACTCCAGCGCTTAAATTCAAAACGATACTGCCCCACAAAAAACCAGGGACTTCGGAGTGACAGTCCCTGGTTTAGGTTGAAATTCAGTGAACTCTTCGGCGACCCGATGTGGCCGCTGTTGCTGGTGACAACATCATCGACAAAGTGAAACCTGGAATCCCCGGTGTTGATCGCTGGATTGGGTCTTTTCTCTCTTCGCTTCTCCTTTTGATAATACAAATAATCACAATTAAATTCAATACTCAATTGTTTTAACAAGCCGGATATAAAAAAGCTCTGGCAGTGATGCCAGAGCTTTTTCAATGTCTTATTTTTCTCTTACTTCCCCAACCGTTCCTTTAAAGCTGCGGTCAGCGGCGGCAGAATATCGTAGAGATCGCCAACCACACCGAAGCGAGCATACTTAAAGATCGGGGCATCGACATCTTTGTTGATCGCCACGATCACCTTGCTGGAGCGCATCCCGGCGAGGTGCTGAATTGCGCCGGAGATCCCGGCAGCAATGTACAGATCAGGCGAGACCAATTTCCCGGTCTGACCGACCTGGGCGGCATAGGGAATGTAATCCGAATCCACCGCCGCGCGGCTGGCGCCGACTGCGCCGCCGAGCAGATCAGCTAAATCACCGATCAGCTTGAAGCCCTGCTGAGCTTTCCAAACCTCGATCTCGCTGTCCTCGGTCAGCTCCCCAGGCGGGTCCATCTTGGTGTTGTTGGAGACCCCGCGTCCCCCGGAGATGATCACTGAGGTATCCAGCAGGCTCACCCCGCCGTCATCGGCTTCGTAGCCAGTAACTTTGGTCTTGATCGCATCTTCGGCAACTACGGCATCAACTTTGGTGACCGTGCCAGAGCGGCTTTCGTCGGCCTCCGGTTTTTCAAATGCCCTGCCGCGCAAGGTCACGACCTGCGGTTTGGCGGCACATTTCACTTTGGAGAGCAGTTTCCCGGCATACACCGGTCGAGTGGCAAGCAGTTCGCCGTCCTCAAGACCGAGCTTGGTCACATCTACCAGCACACCGGTATTCAGGTCAATCGCCACCATCCCGGCAAGCTCTCGGCCGCGGGTGGTGGTCGGGAACAGGATCACCTCTGCGCCTGCTTCGCCGGCTGCTTTGGAGAGCACTGAGGCGTAAGCCCCTGCGCGATAATCTTCCAGGGAGGCATCTTCAGCAGCGACAACTTCATCCGCACCATAGTGGAACGATGGGGCAGCCAACGCTTCCACGCTGCCGCCAATCACCACTGCAGTAACCCCGGAACCGAGCTCATCAGCCAATTTCCGGCCGACAGCAACAACTTCCCAGGATGCAGTTAAAGCTTCCCCTTTAAACTGATCGACAAATACCCATACTTTGTTTGCCATCACAGCACCTTCTCTTCCATGATCTTGTCAGCCAGTTTTGCGGCGATCTCTTCGGGGCTGCCGCCTTCAATAATCTCGTTGGTGATCTCGCGAACCGGAGGAGCAAACACCTCGGGCCAGGTCACCACAGATGCCGGGGCATCAATACCCACATCGGACAGACCCCACAGGGGGATTTCTGCACGGGAGGCTTTGCGGATACCCATAAATGACGGGTAGCGCGGTTCGCCGTAATCTTTGACAATGCTCAGCACGATCGGAAGCTTGGCTTCAACCTGCTGACGTCCTTCTTCCATTGCCCGGTCTGCTTTGACCAGACCATCGGCCAAAGAGATTGAAGATACCAGGGTCAGGGCTGGCCAATCAAGCAGGCGGGCAACCATTGCTGGCGTAACTCCGGTATCTGAGTCAATCGCCTGCTTACCGAACACGACCGCATCGGCATCACCGATCTTCTGTACGGCGGCGGCCAATACTCTGGAGACTGCCTGAGTATCAGACCCAGCCAAAGCGGGATCACTGATTAACAGGGCTTCACTGCAGCCCATCGCAAGCGCATGCTTCAGCGCTTCTTTGGCATCCTCGCCGCCTAAACCAAGAGCAACCACATCTCCTCCGTGCTCTTCGGTCAGGCGTAAAGCCGCCTCAACAGCATACTCATCCCACGGGTTGATCACCAACGGGGAGTCTCCCCAGGTAACCTGACCGTCTTCTACAACCACAGTCGCGGCTGAATCGGGGACTTGTTTAACGCACACTACGATCTTCAAGACGTCCTCCTCATTCCAAAAAGTAGTTAAGAGGAATTACTCCTCGTTTTGCCAAAAATCGGGGTCGAAGGCAGGCAGCTCACAGCGCAAAGGTCGATCTTTACGGTAGCCTAACTCATAATCCGCCTGCATCAAGGTGTGTACTTCGGCGGTACCTTCGTAAATCACCGCCCCTTTAGAATTGCGCAGGAAGCGTTCTACTGGATATTCGTCACTGTAGCCATATGCGCCATGCAATTGCACGGCTTCCGAAGCCGCTGAGAATGAGGCTTCAGTGGCAAACCATTTACACTGGGAGGTTTCCTGGGTATTGCGGAGACCCTGGTTCTTCATCCAGCCCGCCCGCAAGCACAGCAAACGTGCCATCTCATAATCGCGTTTCATCCAGGCGATTTTTTGTTTAATTAACTGATAATTTCCAATCGGTCGGCCAAAAGTCTCACGTTCATGCGCATACTGCACGCTGGCATCTAAACTGGCCTTGATCAAACCGGTAGCACCAGCGCCCACTGTGTAGCGGCCATTGTCCAGGCAGGTCATCGCAATTTTAAAGCCCTCACCTTCTTCACCAATCATGTAAGATTCTGGGACACGCACGTCCTGCATTGCCACCCAACCGGTGGAACCAGCCCGCACGCCCATCTTCCCGTGGATATCCCCGGTGGTAACGCCCTTCATATCAGTTTCTACCATAAAAGCGCTGAAGCCGGAAGTGGGTTTTTCTGCATCCGGATTTGTCCGGGCAACCACCAGCATGTGATGCGCTTTGGTAGCAAGGGAGATCCACATCTTCTCGCCGTTAAGGATGTAGTCGCTGCCATCGCGTACCGCAGTGGAGCGCATTGCGGCAACATCTGAACCTGCGTCCGGTTCGGTCAGCCCAAAACCAGCGTACTTCTCGCCTTTGGCTTGAGGGACTAAAAAGCGCTGCTTTTGTTCTTCGGTCCCCCACTGCAGCAGCGCCATACTATTCAAACCCATGTGAACTGACATCACCACTCGCAAGGTGCTGTCAGCGTATTCTAATTCCTCGCAGACCAGACCGAGCGTGATATAGTCAAATCCCTGTCCACCGTAGCGAACTGGAATATTGATCCCCATGATCCCAAGTTCTGCCATACGAGGCAGTACTGCGGGGTCCATTTCCTGTTTTCGGTCCCACTCGCCAATCGTTGGAATTACTTCTTTATGGGTAAAATCCCGCACCATTTTTTGCGCCATTAAATGTTCTTCAGTTAATTGAAAGTCCATCGTTCTCCTCAGAATATTGGGTTTACTACATGAAAATATTATAACATCTCCCTTCAAACCCCCAAAGATACTTTTTCCGCATATAATGCATAGGTGAGGATATTTATGCTGAGCCATACCAAGAAAATTTCCCAGATCCTGATCGTTGTCCTGCTTACCCTGCTCGCTTCCGCATGCACGGTTAAGGATTCATCAGTGCCAGATGTGGAGAACGGATCAGCCGGTGTTCCAGATTCGACCGGTGGTCCTACAGCAGAACCGGATTGGGAGGCAACCCTCTCCGCAGATCTCTCGGATGCGGGGGCAAATTATCAGCTTGGGCTGCTGTACTCGATCAGTGAACCAGAAAAAGCAGAACAGTATTTCACTGCTGCCCTGGCTGGCGACCCAAATTTAAGCCCGAGAATAGCACGCATCCGGGATGCCTCCCGGGTTGGCGAGCTATCCGAGAACCCCGCCTACCGCCTGACACTGTTGGGGCAGGCGCTGGGGGCACTGGGAGAGTGGGATTTGGCGCATCGCGCCCTGGAGCTCGCGGTTGAAACGGACCCAGCCTATGCCGAAGCCTGGGCCTATCTCGGCGAAGCACAGCAGCACCTTGGAGAAGATGCCGTTAAAGCCCTGACCACAGCTTTGGAACTTGACCCTCAATCCTACTCCGCAAACCTGCTTATGGCGCTCTATTGGCGGCGAAACGATCAACCTGGTGAAGCTCTTCCACTCTTGCTGACCGCCGCAGAACAAGACCCCAACAACCTGACCCTCAAAGAAGACATCGCCCACACCTATGCAGAAGCAGGGGAGCTTGAAACCAGCCTGACCCTCCTGCAGGAAATTATCGACAAAAATCCAGAGCTGAGCGCTTCCTGGCAGATGCTTGCCCGATTATGTCTCACTTACGACCTGAAGATCGATGAGGTTGGCTTACCCGCTGCCCGTCAAGCGGTGCTGCTTGCCGAAGATGATCCTGGTGCCCTGCTGCTCCTGGGCCGCGCCTACTTCCAAACCGGGAATTTATCGCTGGCCATCCGTTTTTTCAACCAGGCAAGCACCCTGGACCCAGCCTCCCCGGACCCGCATTATTACCTCGGTTTACTATACCTCAACCAGGGCAGCAGCGAATCTGCCCAGGCCGAGCTATCTCTCGCCTACCAGCTCGCGCCGACCGAGGTGATTGGCCAGCAAGCCCTGGACACCCTTAATCAGTATTTTGATAACGGGGATTGAAATTTTAATAACTAATCAGCTGATATTTACATTTAATTTCTTACTTACAAATTGATTAATTTTTATCCCACAGTTCAAACGTATGCTAAAATACAAATTATCGACAAACCTTACCAGAAAGAGGAGTTTTACCGATGAATCGAAACAGAAAGTTGCTGGTACTTGCGATTGTACTCTCGCTCACAATTTTGGCCTGCTCTGCGCTATCTAATAACAGTGGAAATAATACGACAGATACTGGCTCTAGCCGTGATGTGCTGTTCGAAGATGACTTTTCCCGAACCAGCACCGGTTGGGATCGCTTTGAATCCGAAGAGGCAGCTACCGATTACGGCGATGATGTCTACCGGATCCAGATTAAAACCGAAGATTACATTGCTTGGGCAGGTCCGTATGTGGACTTTGCTGATGTGATCATCGAAGTGGAAACCTATAAGGCTTCCGGAGGTGATGATAATGGTTTTGGGATCGTCTGCCGCCATGTAGATGTCGAAAACTTCTACTTCCTGGAGATCAGTTCCGACGGGTTCGCCTGGATTGGTAAACAGTACAACGCTGAATTTGAACTCCTTGATTCAACGGAGAGCAACCAGATCAACCTCGGCAACGCGACCAACGACCTCCGAGCAGAATGTGTTGGTAACCGCATAGCTCTGTATATCAACGGTACCCTGGAGTTGGAAGCAATCGACTCAGACCTCTCCCATGGTGATGTTGGCTTGATTGCCGAGACTTACACATCTACATCAACCGAAATCCTGTTTGACAATTTCATCGTCACAAAACCCTAAACAGGGAGTTTGTCTACGCTAGATGAATGTTTTTCTTGACACAATTGGGTGTCGTTTAAACCAGAGCGAAATTGAAACTTATGCCCGGCAGTTTACCGCTGCCGGGCATGTTTTGGTATCCAGTCCCTCTGATGCGGACTTAGTCGTGATTAACACCTGTTCGGTTACCGCGGCTGCCGCCTCTGACTCACGCCAGAAGATCAGGCAAGCCAAAAAAGCCGGCGTAGAACAGATCGTTGTTACTGGTTGTATGTCCACCCTCGCTCCAGAAGAGGCTGCAAAAATGCCCGGGGTAACCGCGGTGATCCCTAATAAGACCAAAGATACCCTGGTGCCAGATTTGCTTCAAATTGAAATTAACGAGTTTGATCTAGAGCCGATTGCACGCCAGCCGGTCCCCGGTTCGCGGATGCGCACCCGCGCCTTCATTAAAGTGCAGGATGGCTGCGATAATCGCTGCACATTTTGCGTGACCACTTTGGCCCGCGGCGATGGCCGCAGCCGCTCTATTGAACAAGTCACCGCCGACGTGTTGGCGGCTGCACGCTCCGGAGTCCAGGAGGCGGTGCTGACCGGCGTGCACCTCGGTTCCTGGGGGTATGACTTCTCAACACCTGCCCACCTCGCAGACCTGGTCAGGCACCTGCTGAAACAGACAGAGATTCCCCGGCTGAGAATTTCCTCCCTGGAACCCTGGGATCTAACAGCTGAATTTTTCTCTCTTTGGGAAAACTCGCGTCTTTGCCGGCACCTGCATTTACCCCTGCAATCTGGTTCTGCCAGTGTGCTCCGCCGCATGGCCCGCAAGACCACGCCTGAAGCTTACCAGGAACTGGTCACCGCCGCCCGTGCCCACATCCCTGGCGTGGCAATCACCACGGACCTGATCGTTGGCTTCCCCGGGGAAACCGAGCAAGAATTTGAAGAAAACGTGGATTTTGTCAAAGAGTTAGATTTTGCTGGTCTGCACGTATTTACCTACTCCCCCCGGCCCGGGACTGCCGCTGAGAAAATGCCGCACCAGGTGCACAACTTTACCCGTAAGGAACGCAGCGCGCAGCTGCGGAAAATTGGCGATCAGGCAGCCCAATCCTTTTGGCGGAGTTACCTTGAGAAAGAGGTCGAAGTGCTCTGGGAAAGCATGCGTCCTTCAGGCAACCCTGGCGAGTGGCAGTTGAGCGGATTAACCGATAATTATCTCAAAGTACATACCACTGCCAGCCAACCGATCTGGAATCAGGTCACGCCCACAAAATTAATTTCGATTGAAAACCACAGCTTGAGGGGCGAAATTTTACAATACCCTGATACAATATCAATATCCGGCAGTTAATCGTATACTTCCATTATTGATTTAGTAACAAGGAATCCAAGATGAGAGATCCAGATTGTTTGTTTTGTAAAATTATCGCCGGGGAAATCCCCAGCACGAAGGTTTACCAGGACGAGCAGATCACCGCTTTTCGGGATATAAACCCGGTCGCGCCAGTCCATATCCTGATTGTGCCAAACAAACACATCGCGGATAACAATGATTTTCAACCAGAAGACGAAGCGATTGCCGGCCGGATGTTTACTGCTGTGAAAGAAATTGCTGAGCAGGAGGGCATCGCCGAAAACGGTTACCGCCTGATCCTCAACACCGGCCCGCATGGCAAGCAGGAAATTGACCACCTCCATCTCCACCTGATCGGTGGGCAAGCCATGCAGCATCCCATGGGGTAGAATTAAATTCAGCCCTTGATTAGAATAGATATCAGAGTAACCTAAGCACTTACCTGAGGAGAAACAATCATGACACTCAAAGAAACCATCAACGCCGCAATGACAGACGCGATGAAAGCCAAAGACGAAACCCGCAAGATTCCATTGAAACTGGTCATGGCGGCAATCAAAGAAGCAGAGATTGAAAAACGCGAAGACCTCGAAGAAGACGAGGTCCTCCGCCTGGTGCAGAAAGAAGTTAAAGCCCGCCAGGAATCTATCGCCGATGCTAAAAAAGCCGGACGGGAAGACCTGATCGCCACTGCTAAAGCAGAGATGGCTGTTCTGCAAGAGTACCTCCCTGAAGGCCTCTCCCCCGAAGAACTTGAAGCCATACTGAAAGAAACGATCAACGAAATTGGCGCGACATCCATGGCAGACATGGGCAAAATCATGCAGGCAGTGATGCCCAAAGTTCAGGGCCGCGCAGATGGCGGCCAGGTTAACCAACTGGTTCGCAAATTGCTCGGGTAGACCAAATCAGAATGAGCAGCAATTCTAACCACACCACAGGGAGACGCGGAAACATTCTGCCTATATCCCTGTTAATTTTTGCCGTCCTGCTTTCTGCAGCAAGCTTACTCTTCCCGTTAGCCAACCCGACCGGCACCATCCCGCTGGTGCTCGGGGATGTATCCACACAGGACATCCTCGCCCCAGTTTCCTTATCCTATCAGAGTGAAGTGCTCACCGAGCAGAACCGTCAGGCTGCCGCTGATGCGATCCCCGCTCAGTACAACCCGCCCGATACTTCGATTGCCCGCAGTCAGGTCCGCCAGCTGCATGACACACTCAATTTCATTAACACGGTGCGCAGCGATGCTTTCGCAACCGTTGAACAGAAAGCCGCCGACCTGGCCGCTTTACAAAATATCAACCTGACCCCCGAAAGCACTGGGATGCTGCTTGATCTCGGTGATCCCGCCTGGCAAACCGTGCAGCAGGAAACGATCACCGTCCTCGAACAGGTGATGCGCAGCACGATCCGCGAAGACCGTCTTGAAGATGCCCGCCGCGGGATTCCCGCCCTGGTCAGCTTATCAATTTCCGAAGAGCAAGCTGAGCTGGTCACAGAGCTGGTATCAGCCTTTGTGGCTGCCAACAGCCTGTACAGCCTTGACCTGACGGAAGAAATGCGCAGCGCTGCCCGCCAGGCAGTCGAACCCGTACCGCAATCTTATATTGCCGGGGAAACCATTGTGCGCCGCGGCCAGGTGGTCACGGAAGAAAGCCTTGAAGCCCTGGACAATTTTGGCCTCTTGACCAACCAAATCACCTGGAAGGATTACCTCAGTGTGTTTGCCCTGGTGGCAGTCAATTTTGGTTTCGTCGCCTTATATTTCTCCCAACGCCCCGACCTTCGTACCAATAATCTCAGCCTCACGCTGGTCACCGTGCTGTTCTTGATTACCCTGATCAGCGCCCGGCTGTTAATTGTAAACCGAACCGTAGTGCCCTATATGTTCCCAGTGGCAAGTTTCAGCATGCTTGTGGCAGCCCTGATCAGCTCTCGAGCTGGTCTGATCCTCGCTCTCCCATTGGGAATCCTGACCGCCTACGCCCTCCCAAATAGTCTGGAACTGACCCTTTTCTATTTGTTTAGCTCTGCTTTTGGGGTTTTAATGATCCGCAATGTGCAGCGCTTACTGACCTTCTTCTGGGCTGGTTTGGGGGTCGCTGTCAGCGGGGCGGCGGTGGTGCTCAGCTTCCATCTGCTCGACCCCACCAGCGACGCAATTGGAATTATTACGCTGATTGGTGCGGCAGCCTTTAACGGGGTCGCTTCCGCAGCGGTGACCATCTTTTTGCAGTTCTTCCTCGCCCAGGTATTGGGATACACCACCACCCTGCAGCTCATCGATATCTCCCGGCCTGACCACCCGCTCTTACAGTTTATTCTCCGCAACGCACCCGGCACCTATCAGCACAGCTTACAGATTGCCAATCTTGCGGAACAGGCCGCAGAGAGAATTGAAGCCGATGCCCTGCTTACCCGGGTCGGCGCGCTGTATCATGACGCCGGAAAAGCCCGGCTGCCCTACTATTTCATCGAAAACCAGATCGAGGGCGCTCACAACCCCCACGACGATCTCTCACCCCTGGAAAGCTCAGAGATCATTATCCGCCACGTCACCGATGGCGTTGAGCTGGCGGTCAAATACCGCATGCCCAAACGGATCAAAGATTTCATCCTCGAACACCACGGCACGATGCTCACCCGCTACCAATATCACAAAGCGCTTGAAGCGGCTGGCGGCGATGCCCAACTCCTGCAAAAAGAAGATTTCCGCTACCCGGGACCACGGCCGCAGTCGCGCGAGACCGCCCTGGTAATGCTCGCGGATGGCGTTGAAGCCCGTTCCCGCGCAGAACGTCCGGAAAATGAAGAAGAAATTTATGCGATGGTGAAGGATCTAATCACGAAAAGGTTAAACTCTGGACAGCTGGATGACACCGCCCTGACCATGCTCGATCTCAACAAGATCACAGAATCCTTTTCCACCACCCTGCGTGGGATCCATCACCCCCGCATTCAGTACCCGAGCAACCAGTTGGAAGCTGCCACTCAGCCTGCGGCCAGCACTGTAGAGAGCTGATGATCACAGTTGAAATTGATCAGCAGTTTAAGCAGGCGATCTCCCCTGAAGTGCTGAGTGACCTTGTAAAAGCTGTTTTTGCACACCTTCAACTTCCAGACAGCCCGGGCCTGAGCATCAAGATCAGTGATGATACCGCCATCCAGGAGCTCAATCGCAGCTATCTTGGAATCGATGCCCCAACCGATGTGCTCTCCTTTCCCCTGCCTTTTGAAGATCCAGAATCCGGCAGCCAGTATTACGGCGACATGATTGTCTCATACCCAACCGCAGCCGCCCAAGCTCAGAGTGGCGGGCACCCCATTGAAGACGAGATCAAGCTGCTGGTAGTCCATGGTCTGCTACATCTGCTGGGCTACAACCACGCCTCAGAAGCAGACAAAAAAGAGATGTGGGCACGGCAGTCCGAGCTGCTTATCGCCCTCAAGATCAAAGCCCAACCCACTGAGTAGGATAATATATGGTAGATTTTTTCACTTCTCGAATTGCAGCATTCAAATACGCCCTGGCCGGATGGTGGTACGTAATCCGCACACAGCGGAACGCCTGGGTTCACGCGGCTGCCAGTATCATGGTGATCTCAATCTCGATCTGGCTGCAGATCAACATCACCGAGTGGCTCTTTATTATCATAGCAATTGCTTTTGTTTGGACTGCCGAATTCATCAATACCGCCCTCGAAGTTGTTGTTGATCTGGCGACCAAAGAGCAGCATCCCCTCGCCAGGGCAGGCAAAGATGTCGGCGCAGCGGCCGTGATGATCGCTTCGCTGACTTCGATGATAATCGGTGTTTTAGTTTTGGGTCCTAAATTGTGGGATAAATTATTTCAATAAGCTCGTGTAATTGAGGGTTCTACCGCTGCTCAAATTTGTACTCCCCAAGCGTGAAATTAAATACTGACCCCTTCCCCTCCTCAGCTTCGACCCATACCCTGCCCCCATGACGGGCAATAATTCTTTTAACCAACGCCAAACCAATACCGCTGCCGCTGTACTGGTCAACGCCGTGCAAACGCTGGAATGTCTTGAAGATCGTCTCTGAATATTTCAGGTCCAGGCCAATCCCGTTATCCTTTACATAATAAATCCCCCTGCCGTCTTCCTCGTTGAAGCCAACCACGATCTTGCCCGTTTGCTGCAGATCAGTGAATTTAATCGCATTATCGATCAAGTTGGTCATCACCACCAGGATCATTTCAGCGTCTGCCTCTGCTGGCGGCAGCGATTGAATCGCAAAGTCCACCTTTCGATCCCCAATTTTCCTACCCAGCTCAGATATTACTCGTCGGGTAAGTTTCTCCATATCTACCAGCTCGCGATCCAACACCTGACTGCTCAAACCCGAATACGTCAGAATGCCGTCGATAAATAAGTCTAACCGCTCAGCATTGGCTCTAACCCTCTGCTGGAACAAGCGTCCCTCATCGTTCATATTTTCGCTGTGTTCTGATAATAAGATTTCTGTATAAGCCATTATTGTTCGCAGCGGAGACCGCAGGTCATGGGACACGCTGTAGGCAAAATCCTCCAACTCTTGAGTGGTCGCCTCAATTTTTGCTGTCTGGTCTTTAATCAAAATTTCAAATTGTTGATTTTTTACGGATAGGTCAGCAGTGCGCTTTCGAATTACCCCACGGGAAATAAAAAACGAAACGGAACCTAAGAAAATTATCGTTATTGCCAGAATCAGCCCAAGAGAATAATTGGAAATTGGTTTGAAAGCGCTGTCTACCTCCCCCTGGAAAAATGCGCTTGCCAGAAAAAGGACAACTATGCTGGCGATGATTGCTGAGTACCGATTAGTGATGGGCTTCATAAAGGTAAGCTCTCCAATGAAATCACGAACCAAAGAGGTTCATTTTATTATGCTTTGCGTTTGGAGGTTCTCACTCCAGTGAAGGTCATCCAGATCGAGTAGGAATTCTACCTCGTCTACTATAGCATAAAACTCTCCGTCTGGAAATAACTCGCTGCATCTATAGGCGGTGCTTTGTTATAATATTGAACTAAACTTATCTGAAAGGTGATGTTATGGCTTTATCTTTTCGTTTCGGTACAGTAGGGTCGCCAATTTCAAGACCAAAGAAACCTGGCGGCAGCGTTGGAGCAATCATTCGACTGCGCGAGCTGGAGCTCGACGCGTTTGAGCTCGGATGGGTGCGCTCAGTTCGGGTCGGCGAGGCAACCTGCGCGGCGATCAAAGCCACCGGTGAAGAACAGGATGTGCTGACCAGCGTGCATGCACCCTACTTTATCAATCTCAATGCCGACGATGAAGAATGGCCAAAATCACGCAAGCGCCTGATGGATGCTGCCCACTGGGGCAACCTGGCTGGCGCTACCGAGATCATCTTTCACCCCGGTTCATATTTCAAAAAACCACCCACTGAAGTGCTCCCGGGCGTGATCAAACGCCTGCAGGGCTGCCTCAATGAGCTGCGTACGGACGGCAACCAGGTCACCCTCCGCCCCGAGACGATGGGCAAATCAGCAATGATCGGCTCACTGGAAGACACCTTAGAAATGAGTAAAGCAATTGACGGCGTGCAGCCCTGCCTGGACTTTGCCCACCTGCATGCCCGACCTGGTGATGGCACAGTCAACAGCTACGACGAGTGGTCGCGGGTGCTCGAAGCCTACGGAAAGGCCCTGGGAGATAAAGCCCTCAAAAACCTCTCCTGCCACCTCAGCGGGATCGAGTACACCGAGAAAGGCGAAAAGAACCACCTGCCAATCAAAGAATCGGATTTTGATATAAAAGCTCTATTTAAAGCGCTGAATGACTTCCACTGTGCCGGTCGGATCTTATGCGAAAGCCCGGTAATGGAAGATGATGCCCTGGTTTTCCAGCAGACCTGGATGGAGATCAGTGGGGAGAGATTGGACTGATGGCAATTAAAGAAAATGTATTTGTTGAACTACAGGCTGAGATGCGCGCCTGCAGCCTGTGTGTCACCGAAGGCTATTGGGTTCAGCCTCCTGCGGTCACCATGGGAGATGTGGAAGCAAAAATGATCACGATCGGGCAGGCGCCCGGGATCACCGAAGTGGAAGTTGGGCGACCGTTCAACGCAGGCAGCGGCAAGCGCCTCTTTGAGTGGCTTGGTAAAGCAGGGATTGATGAAGACTGGTTCCGCACCACCCAGTATATGACCTCGGTGACCAAGTGTTACCCCGGTCGCGCCAAAGGCGGCAGCGGAGACCGGGTGCCTTCCGGCAAAGAGCAGAAGCTCTGCCGCCCCTTCCTCGACCACGAAATAAGATTGGTCGAGCCGCAGGTGATCATCCCCATCGGGCGGCTGGCAATCACCCTGTTCTACGACAAGAAGCTCAAACTTGATCAGATCATCGGCAGCGAAATGCAGCTCGAGAGCGGCGCGACCGTAATCCCCCTGCCGCACTCCTCCGGCGCCTCACGCTGGCACCAGACTGCCGAAAACCGCGCCTTGATTGACCAAGCGATTCAGCTGATCGCCGGACATTACCAGAGGTTATTCCAGTAGTAAAAACCATCATTTTTAAACCATGTTTTCAGATCCTATTATTTGACGCCGGTAAAAATTTAGGGAATAATAGATTAATCAATTACCCATTATCCCCATCTTCAATCCCAAGCTCAACCATTTCAAGGAACTGATATGGATCTCTGGAACCTGTATTCCGGCATGTACTTCAACCGCCTGTTTGAGGAGCAAGTCTCCAACCTCTGGCGGCAAGGAAAAATTTCAGGCGAAATGCATCCCAGCATCGGAGAAGAAGCGATCACTGCCGGGGTCCTCGCCCACCTGATCGAAGGAGATGCACTGGCGTTAGATCACCGTGGTACGGCCGCGGCAATCATGCGCGGCATTGATCCCGGTGCGCTGCTCGACGAATTCATCGGCCTGCCAACCGGTCTGTGCGCCGGGATGGGTGGACATATGCACTTGTTTTCAGAAGATCACCTGCTCGCTTCCTCGGGAATCGTAGGGGCATCCGGACCCGCAGCAGTTGGCTTTGCCCTGGCAGCGGAACTGCTGCGCCCTGGAAAGGTGGCTGTCGCTTTCTTCGGTGAAGGTTCCCTCAACCAGGGAATGCTGCTTGAGTCGTTCAACCTCGCCCAAGAGTGGCAACTTCCGGTAATTTTTGTATGCAAAGACGACCAGTGGGCAATCACCACCGATACCAATCCAAATGTCTCCCCGGTTCAACGTGCCCAAGGCTTTAGGCTGCCTACTTCCTCGATTGACGGCAATGATCTTAAGGTAGTCTACCAGACCGCCGGTAAAGCGATCCGCAATGCCCGTGAAGGCAAAGGGCCTGCCTTCATTCATGCCACCTGCAATCACCCCGAGGGACACACGCTTGATAATCAGTTGGTGCGTGTCGGGCGTCGTCCGCTCAAAGAAGGGATGGCGATCACAATCCCCCTACTTAAATCTGTTTTTAAAATTCGAGGCGCACCGATCATCGAACGTATTCGGGCAATGATCCAGACGATAAAAATGATCCGGCGCTCAGCAAGTCACCATCGCCCGCAGAGCAGCGATCCACTCAAACACGCCAGGGAACTGCTCATAAAAGATCAAGAGAGATTAGATCAGCTTGAAGCGACCATCTGTGCGGAGATCGGAGAACTATTTTCAGCAACCGGGTCAAGGTTAACGGCGGAGGATTCCCGATGAAAACGATAAAATTTTCAGCAGCCGTTGACTCTGTGCTCGCCCAGCAAATGGCGCGAGATCCCCGGATTGTGCTTTTTGGAGAAGATGTCCAGGCACTCCGCCGGAATCTGTTTGTGCGCTTCGGTGCTCGCCGGGTGCGCAACACCCCAATCAGTGAAAGCGCTTTTGTCGGCGCCGCGGTGACCGCGGCGATGGCCGGTCTGCTGCCAGTGGTGGAAGTCTATATGGTCGATTTTCTTGGGGTGGCGATGGATGCCCTGCTCAACCATGCCGCCAAGACATACGCCTTCTCTGGGGAACAGTGGTCTGTGCCGATGGTGGTACGTGCTCCCTGCGGGGGCGGCTACGGCGACGGCGGTCAGCACGAGCAAAGCTTATGGGGTTGGCTGGCGCATATCCCCGGGCTGAGCGTGGTGGTGCCCTCCAACCCCGCTGATGCCGGCGGATTGTTCCTCGCTGCGCTGGAGCACCCCCACCCGGTGATCTTCATGGAGCATAAGCTGCTCTCCGATACCTGGTTGGACTTCCTCGCGGGAGGTTCTCGCTCCACAATTTCCTTCGATATCCCTACTTCAGGGGCTGAAGGACTTGTACCTAATAAATGGCAGCCGATCCCATTGGGAAGGGCGGCTGTCTGCAAAACAGGCAGCGACCTGACGATGATCAGCGTGGGGGTCGGCGTGCATCAGGCCCTTGAAGCGGCCAAGATACTAGAAAAAGAAGGGATTTCTGTCGAGGTGATCGACCTGCGCACGATCCAACCCCTGGATTTGGAGACAATAATTTACTCTGTGGACAAGACTGGGAAAGCATTGGTGATTGATGAGGATTACCAGCAGTTCGGGCTTTCAGGGGAATTGGCTGCGGTGCTCCTGGAGGCGGGGATCAACTGCCAGTATGCCAGGGTCTGCACCGAGGACACCATCCCCTTCAACCGCCAACAGGAATCCCAAACCCTGCCGAACCTCGAACGAATTTTATCCGCTGCCCATCGACTGGTAGATTAACCTTAGCCCAATCAAATTATAAGCACCCAATCAATCCTAGCTGTTTTGTTATTCGCTGCTGCTTTTCTTCCTGTGATAAATTGTCCCATTCTGAATGTGTGACGAAAGGAAGATAAATTTTCTCAATTGGGGGGTCAAGTCTATTATGTTTAACATTTTTAGAACCGCATTTCGAGCAACCCTTTTTTCCGAGAAACTGATATCGCTCTCCAGATGGCGCCGGGTCACATGCAGACTCGAGTACAGTATGGAGACAGCCAATTCGCTTTCGACTTTCCTCAGGCAAGATACTGTCTACCAATTTACTCACTTCTTTAAAAACCGGATCATTTATCGCAAAAAATTCTGCGATCTCATCTTTCGATGTTCTTCCAAGAAAGCGACCATATCCCCCGAATGACCCAAATGTGTAATCCTTAACTGAAAAAGAACAATCCATGCATTTGATTTCTTTCACACCGATCTTAATAATTCTGTCTGCCACTATCTTCACCTTTGTTCATTGGCCTTCATCAGTTTAATCCCCCACCCTACACCAACCCCCGAACATACTCCCCCGCGAACAAGGCCGGCGTCCCCCCCGTGTGCCAGAACAGCACGGTCTCGTCCTTCTTGAAGAACCCCTTGCGGATCAAATCAATCATCCCCGCCGCCGCCCGCCCGGTATAGACCGGATCCACCATCAGCGCCTCATGGCGGGCGAACAGGTGAATCGCCTCACGTTCTGGTTCACCCATCAGCGCATACCCCCCGCCAACGTAGGCATCGTTCACCAAAATATCACCTTTTGCATTATATTTTGCATTTCCTATTATTTCAGTTACATTTTTTGCCAATTCAAGTGCAATGTTTATTATTGCATTTGCTTCAGCGTCCACACTGATCCCCAAAACCTGCCCCTCAAAACCGAACAATTCCTTTCCCGCTGCCAGCCCTCCCTGTGTGCCTCCCGAAGAGGTCGCAAATACGATCCAGTCCGCCTCCACCCCCTGTGCCACCAGCTCACGCATGGCGTAAGCGTAGGCGGCCGCCCCGACCGGACTCGAACCGCCATAAGGGACCAGAAACGGCTGGCGGCCTTGCTGTTCGGCCTCAAGATAGCTCTGGTTTAACTGCTCGCCACGTTCCTCCCTGGTGGTCCACACGATACCCGCTCCCAGCAGCAGATCGAGATAAGTATTCGCCTCCGGCTGCTCTGGCTCTTCCCCCGAGAGCACCAGGATGCAGTCCAACCCTGCCCTCCGGGCCGCCGCGGCGGTCTGCCGGCAGTGATTGGATTGGATCGCTCCGGCGGTGATCAGCGTTTTGGCGTTTTGGCTGCCTGCCTCGGCCAGCAAATACTCCAGCTTGCGGGTCTTATTGCCCCCAAAAGCCAACCCGGTCTGGTCATCGCGCTTGACCAGCAAGCGCGGTCCGCCTAAAGCCGCGGATAAGCGCGGCAGCTCTTCTATCGGTGTGGGTAAGTGTGCGATCGGTAATCGGGGCAATTCTTTCATTTCAATCTCCTGGGCCTACAAACCCTGCCGGGTCTGCCGCCTGCCCCTGCTGCGCAGCAGTCCCATAACCCGCGGCCATACTTGAGCATACAAGGTATAGACAAACGGCCGCAGGGGCAG
>JBDLJU010000042.1:0-16803 GCA_039714215.1 Chloroflexota bacterium
GCCTATCTGCCCCTGATCATCTTCCTGCCGCTGGGCTTATTTGTGTTTGTGCAGTTCAAACGACGGATCACCACCCCGCGCCTCGGACTGGTTAAAACTTCAGCGCGCACCAACCAGCAAGAGCGCCGCCTGCTCAATATCGTCTGGGCGATGGTTGCATTTACTGGCGCTGTTTTCATCGCAAGTTCACTCGGTTTATTCGAGCGGTATGGCTGGACTGGTGGTTGGTTGTTCTCATGGGGCGTTGACCTGCTCTTTGGATTGTTCAGCTTTGCTGTTTTTGCCCAGTTGGCTTACAGCTTGCTTGCCCCACGCTTCTATCTCTATGGTGCGCTGCTAGGTGCGGCGATGCCGATCAGTGCCTTAATCGATGACCAGGATGTTTGGGTCAACAGCCTGCCGATGATGCTGGCAGGGCTGGTGATGGCTGTGGTGGGGGCATTTGTGCTCGCCAGTTTCCTGCGCCAATATCCGCTTACAGTGGGTGAGGCTTCCGATGGATAACCCCCAACCAGAACGTCACCCCCTCGCCGATCTAGACCGTGTGATCCACTCTCCCGCCCGCTTGATGGTGCTCACTTACCTCTACGCCGTGGAGTACGCCGACTATGTCTACCTCACTCACCTCACCGGGCTGACCTGGGGCAACCTTTCTTCCCATATCGGCAAGCTCGAGGAAGAGGCTTATGTCGAGGTCGAGAAAAAATTTGTAGGCAAAAAACCACATTCGATCATCCGCCTGACCAAAAAAGGCCGCGAGGCTTTCAGGGCATACAAAAATCAGCTCCAGACCGTGCTCGCTGGCCTGCCAGACTGAGCGGTATCAAACCTATCCCCTTAATCAGGGCTGTGTCTCCACGCCAATTAATTAGACCAGGGGTTTGAGCCCCACGTCTAGAGTTATGTGAATTTCCTTTCTGACCAAAGTTACCCAGTGTTAACTGGAGTAAATCTGTATTGGATAGAAATCCTGCTCTCTCAAAAACAAACTAAGGTAGGGGCGACCGGCGGTCGCCCTGAGCGCTTCACCAATCGCCCCGATGGTTGAGATATTATCCGGTTCCTCCACCGCTTGCGAGGGAAGCTGCGCTGCCGCTGGAAAAAACCAGCCTGAATGGAGGGGTACTAACTACTGCCATCTACCAACTGCCATCTGTATTCTCTCCCATGTTACAATCTCCCCCATGCAATTAAAAAGAATCTTGTTAATCTTCCTCACCGCGCTCATCGCCTTTGCACTGCTCACCCAGATCCCGGCGGTCAAAGACCGGCTCTACTGGGGCTACATCCAGGCCGAGGCTTACCTGCGCGGGGCGATTAACCCCGCCGGCGCGGTGCCAACACCGCTGCCTTCACCCACTTTTGATCCGCTGCTCAGCCCGACTTCCACCGGAGCGCCCGTTCCGTCGCCAACCGCTTTACTTCCAACCGCGACATCCACCACTACCCCCACACCTGAACCTCTCCCTGGATCGGTTTATCTTGAGCCGCCTGCCTGGCAGCGTCAGGACATCAACAACTGCGGACCCGCCAGCCTGGCGTTGTACCTTAACTACTACGGCTGGGAGGGCGACCAGTTCGACATCTCAGATGTGATCAAGCCCGAGCGCGCCGACCGGAATGTTAACGTCGAAGAGCTCACCTACTTCGCCTGGAATTACGCCGGCTGGCTGCCGCTGATTCACCGGGTTGGCGGCGACATCCAGCTGCTCAAGACCCTGATCGCCAATGGCATCCCGGTGATGATCGAAGAAGGAGACCGCCTGGCAGAATCTTACTGGCCCGATGATGACATGTGGGCCGGGCATTTCCTGCTGCTCACCGGCTACGATGACGAGCAGGGCATCTTCTACGCCCAGGACACCTTCCGCCAGCAAGACCTGCTGGTCAGCTACACAGACACCGATGCCCGCTGGAAGTATTTCAACCGCATGTACCTCGTGGCATATCTCCCCTATCAGGAAGATACCGTCAGGCAGATCCTCGGCGCACAGTGGGACGCGGCTCAAAACCGCCAGCATGCCCTCGAGGTTGCCCAGGCGGAGATTGACGCTGACCCGGAGGACGCCCTGGCATACTTCAATTTGGGCAGCAACCTGGTCTACTTTGAACGCTACGCCGAGGCGGTCACCGCCTACGACCAGTCCCGGGTTTTAGGTTTGCCGCAGCGCATGTTCCGCTACCAGTTCGGCCCGTTCCATGCCCTGTTCCAGACCGGGCGCACCGACGACCTCCTCGCTCTGATTGACTATGCCATGGATATTACCCCCAATTCCGAAGAAGCCTGGCTGTGGCGGGGTTGGGCGCTCTACCAGCAGGGAGATTATGATGGCGCCATCGCCGCCTTCCGCCGATCTTATCAAGAAAACTATCAATCCTTTGATGCGCAGTATGCCCTCGATCATATGGGGGTTGACCCGTAACCGGGTGCAGTTTTCAGGGTTTTTATTTGTGTAAATCCTGCCAATTATCAAAGGAGTTTTGAAATGAAAGTCCCCAAAGTATTGAGCGAATTATTGTTTGCGATCTTTATCCTTTTATTCGGGATCAATTATTTCGTTGCCCTGCCGTTTGCAACATTTATCTTCGGCATCCTGGCAATTGCAATTGGTGTACTCAAGTTCCTGGGCAAGTAATCATCTGCAGTTATAAATTGAAAGAGCGGGCGCTGATCAGCGCCCGCTCTTTTGCATAAATGCACTCTGTCAGGTCGGTTTATGCTTTCCCCACCAACGCTTTGAAAAACACCCTGATATTGAACTCCTGCCCGGAGAGCAGCGTCTGCGCCCGGAACAGTCTGGCCACCAGCAAGATGATCAGGTAAGCTGTCCCAACCATCAAAGCAACCGCAGTCAACAGCTGCCATACCGGCACCACCGATGAGGTCAGCCGGGTCATCATCGCCACCGGCGCGGTCAGCGGGAAGAGGCTCAACCCGATTGCCAGGGCGCTGAACGGTTTCTCGATCAGCACACTCATCAAAGCCAGTGGGATCACCAATGGGATGATCACGATGAAGGTCACCTGTGAGGCTTCCTTGGTGTTGGGGGCCAGTGCGCCCGCTCCGGCCATGATCGCCGCATAGATCGTGTATCCGCAAATGAAGAAAACCAGGCCCCACACCACGACGTTCGGATCCAGCGCAAAGTTAGCTGCAGCCTCAAAAGTCCCCCCGCTGATCTTCAGCAGCGTGTACCCGATCGTGGTATACATCGCGGTTTGCAGCAGAGCGGTGATCCCCAGCCCGATGATCTTTCCGGCAATCAGCTGCTTGGGTGAGGTCGAGAGCAGCAGCACCTCAATTACCTGGTTCGATTTTTCTTTAGAAATGCTGTCCATCAGTGTGGATGCCGACCCGAGGATCAGGATATAGAAGATCATCGTAGTCCCGTAGGGGACAAAGAAGCTCAGCGGGTTGCTTGAGTCATTTTGGATTTCTGGTTCCAGGGAGATCCATTCTTCATTGGTCGGGTAGCTCACCTGGGCAGCCAGGATTTCGTCTCCATCCATCAGGTTGACCGCCAAAGTCCAGTCCATTATCCAGGAGTTGTCCTCCGCGTCTACCGGGCTGAAATCTAGTTTGACGATATCAATTTTCCCGCTCTGCACCACATCCGCCGGGACAATATAGTAAGCGCTGATTTCCCCGTTTTCCGATGCCTGTAAGGCGCTGGCCTCATTTTCATAGCGGATCAGACGCGTTGGCGACACATCCGATGGGATCACTTTGATCATCCCGGTGTGGTCAACAAAACCTTCAGAGATGTCCTCCTCTTCCACCGAAGAGACGAAAATTTCGCCGATATTGGCGCTGCTGTCCTGGTTGAGGTTGGTGACTAAATTGAACAGCAGAAACCCAAGGATCGGAATCCCGAAGGTGACGATGATAAATGATGGGCGCGTGATCCGGTTGACGATTTCATTTAAGATAACTAGCGATGTCTTTTTCATATCTGTACTCTTTTCTTCCCGTTGTTCCTCGCCAGCAGTTCAGTTAGCCGCAGCCGCTTTCCGTAACGCAGCATCCCCATCTCATATGCCCGCGCTGCCAGCCAGATCGAGAACACCGCGCTCACAGAAAGCACTGCGATGCAGGTGATTGACTGCCACAGCGGCACCACTGAGAAAGCGGCCCGCAGCGGCATCAAAGTTGGCGCGGTGAAGGGGAAGATGCTCAGCACGGTGGCAAAGGGGCTGTTCGGGTTGGAAATGATTAGTCCTGCGAACCAATACGAAAAACCGAGCGGCATGGAAACCAATCCCATCGCCTGCTGGCCTTCACTTGTGTCTGTCGCTGTGCTGCTGATCGCAATCGTCAGACCGGCGTAGAAGAAGAATGCTGGAACCAGGATTCCGATTAGCAGCAAGATGATCCCTGGATCAAGGCTGGCCCCGGACAACCACTCAATGTCCAGAGTTGTTTTGCCAATCGCGATCCCCCCCAACAAAAAGATGATCCAGCTTGACATCTGGGTAGCCACCACCAACACAATCCCGACAACTTTCCCCAGGATGAATTGGTTGCTCGACATCGATGTCGCCAGGATTTCAATGGTGCGGTTCTCTTTTTCCTCCGCAACTGCGGTACTCAGGTAGCCTGCACTGGTGATCAGGGTGAACATCAAGATCAACCCGGCCAGCAGCGGCAGCACTAGATCGCTGAAGATATTCGCTTCAGAGAAAGTGCGGCTGCTGTCTGGCGTGCGCACCGTGTACTCCATCCCCTCTAAAATGCGGTTGACTGCTTCTGATGGCAGCCCCGCGCTGAGGTTCACCTGAAGCAGCGTTCTGAACTGCCTCACCGCGTTGTAGCCCGGGTTTTGATAATAGATCAGGGTCACTTCCTTAGTCTCAAGAAAATTTTCAGAGACGAGATAATAAACCTGGATTTCGCCGTCCTCCAACGCCTGCATTGCCTGGCTTTCATTTTCAAACGGGACCAGTTCCACAGAGTCCTTTTCCAGGTGTTCTTCCGGGATTGGCAGCGGGTTGGCCAGCACGCCCGAAAGGTCTACGTATCCGAGGGGTTCAAAGTTATCTTCGGATCGCTCTGCAAGATAACCCGCCCCAATGCTGACGCTCAGCAGCAGCGGCAGGCTGAAAATTGCCAGCAGGAATTTCTTTTTAAACACATGGTGTTTGTATTCGTTGAGCGCCACAAACCAAAACTTATTCATCCAGCTTACTCCTTCTCCACCACTTTGATGAAGATTTCGTCCAGGCTCGGCACCGCGATCTCAAACTGCTCCAGCACAATCTGCTGGCTGACCAATGCCCCGAGTACATCCTGCGGTGAAGTTTGCTCATCTAAGTTCAACAGCACCGATCCGTTTTTGCCGGCCTGGCTGGTCACTCCGGGCAGCTCAGGGATCGTTTGCTCAGAATGCACCAGTACTGCGTGGTTGGCATACTGCTTGCGGATTTTGTCTAAGCTGCCCTTCAACACATCGACACCATCATTGACCAGCACGATCCGGTCGCAAAGCTCTTCCACCTGGTGCATCTGGTGGGTGCTCATCAAGATCGTGCGCCCCTTGTCACGTTCGGCGAGCAGCAGGTCTTTGATCATCTGGGTGTTGATCGGGTCAAGCGCCGTGAAAGGCTCATCGATGATGATCAGCTCGGGCTCGTGCAGCAGGGTGGCGATGATCTGTGCTTTTTGCTGCATCCCTTTGCTCAGCTCCTTGACTTTCTTTTTCTTGTGCACTGCCAGGTCGAACTTCTCCAACCAGGGACCCAGGCGCTGGTTGATCTGCTCCTGGCTCATCCCCTTCAGCTTGCCGAAGTACACCAGGCAGCGCTCAAGCGGGATATCCTGGTACATGCCGCGCTCTTCCGGCATATACCCGATCCGGTTTTTCTTCTCCTCCGTGAGCTCTCCCCCGAGGATGCTGATCTCACCCTGGTCCGGTTTGAAGATATCGAGCATCATCCGGATCGAAGTGGTCTTCCCGGCGCCATTGGGGCCCAGCAGCCCAAAAATCTCTCCAGGGCGCACTTCGAAAGTCACATCCCTGACCGCGTGCGTCTTTCCAAAACTCTTGGCGATATTATTGACTTCTACAGAATTCATCGCTTTTTTCCTTACTTCCTTTCTTGAATACTTTGTTACAAGCATACAATTACACAATAATACAATGCTACAATGATACAATATTAGCACAGGAACAATCCGGGAGCAAGAAATTTTCTATGATAATTGATTAAGGGAGGATTAATGATTTTAACTACTTATTTTGGTTGGGATAACCGAAACTTCTTAAATATATTCAATACTTGATAGTATACTTGGTAGGGATGACCTCCTGAGGGAAATCTACTAACAGGAACTGATTAAAGAGCAAGAGAAGAAAAATTATGATTTTAACTATTACCACAACTCATTCCCCATCTACCGATTTGGGCTATTTACTTCACAAGAACCCTGGTCGATTTCAAACTATCCCGCTTGCCTTCGGTGAGGTCCATGTTTTCTTTACTGAGGCAACATCAGATAGATGCACTGCAGCATTGCTTTTGGATGTAGACCCCATTGGTTTGGTTCGTAAGAGGGGTGGTAAAAAGGGCAATCAGGGATTTTCTCTAAAGCAGTATGTCAATGACCGCCCTTATGTTGCTTCTTCATTATTAAGCGTTGCAGTTGCAAAAGCTTACGGCACTGCTCTTTCAGGTCGTTCTCGGGAAAGACAGTCTCTTGCAGAACAACCCCTTCCGCTGGAGGTTACCCTTTCTGCGGTGCCCGATTCAGAAGGTGGACAGTTAATTCGGCGTTTATTTGAGCCGCTAGGCTATTCGGTCACTCTTAGGGAAAGCCCCCTCGATTCAACATTCCCTAATTGGGGTTCTAGTCCTTATTATTCATTAACCTTGCAAACTCAGTGCCGCCTATCCGAACTACTCTCTCATTTGTATGTGCTTATTCCTGTCCTCGATAACCAGAAACATTACTGGGTTGGGGAAGCTGAAGTGGAGAAACTTCTTAAGCGCGGAGCAGGCTGGTTGGTGAATCATCCTGAAAATGAACTGATCACTAACCGGTATTTAAAATATCAGCGAAAGTTAGCTCAAAGTGCATTAGATCGTTTGTTAGCTGACGACACCTCCGACCCAGGCCAGCTTGAAGAAGCTGGAGAGCAGGCTGAAGCTGAACTTGAGGTCCCTCTTAATCTTAATCAGCAGCGATTGCAGCAAGTATTTGAGGTACTCAAAGCTTCCGGTGCAAACCGTGTGCTTGATCTTGGTTGTGGCGAGGGAAAGCTTATTCGCTTGCTGCTTAATGACCCCCAGTTTTCTGAAATCGTTGGTTTGGATGTGTCCTATCGCATCCTCGCGACTGCCAAACGACGCCTCCGTTTGGAAGAACTTCCTACTATGAAAAGCCAGAGGGTGAAATTAATTCATGGCTCATTGGTTTACCAGGATGCCCGCCTGGCTGGTTTTGATGCCTGCGCAGTAATTGAGGTTATTGAACATCTCGATGCTCATCGCCTGCACTCTTTTGAACAAGTCGTCTTCCAGCATGCTAGCCCGCAGACAGTGATTGTTACCACACCCAATAAGGATTATAACCAGTTGTTTGAATCACTTCCTGGAGGAGAAATGCGCCACAACGACCATCGTTTTGAATGGACACGCCAGCAGTTCCAGGATTGGGCTAACTCAGTGGCTGAAAAGTATGGATACCAGGTGGAGTTTCAATCTGTAGGTCAAATTGATGAACAACATGGTTCACCAACTCAGATGGGAGTGTTCTCAAAATGATTATCAAAATCCCTGAACTTTCCCTGGTTGTACTCATTGGCCCCTCCGGTTCTGGAAAATCTACTTTTGCTGAAGAGCATTTCAAAGCTACCGAAGTGATTAGTTCTGACTTTTGTCGCGGTTTGGTTTCTGACGATGAAAACGACCAAACTTCTACCAAAGATGCCTTTGAAGTCCTGAACTATATTGCCGCCAAGCGTTTAAAAAATGGCAGGTTAACCGTGATTGACGCTACAAATGTCCAGCAAGAAGCCCGGAAACCTCTTGTTCGCCTTGCCAGGGAATACCACTATTTCGCGGTTGCCATCATTCTTGACTTGCCGGAGAAAGTATGCTGGGAGCGTACTAAAGGGCGCCCTGATAGAACTTTCGGTCGGGATGTCATTCGCCGTCAAATGAACCAATTCAACCGTTCCAAAAAACGGCTCAAGCGTGAGGGTTTTAGGTACGTCTTCTCGTTGTCTTCTCAAGAGGAAATTGATCAGACGCAGATCACACTTACACCCTTGTGGAACAACCTCAAGCATGAGCATGGCCCCTTTGATATTATCGGTGACTTGCATGGCTGCGCCGATGAGCTGGAAATTTTGCTTGATCAACTTGGTTATAATTTGGTTGCTGATCCACAGCACCAGACACATGCTTTTCAGCATTCTGAAGGACGCAAAGCGGTCTTCCTCGGTGACCTGATGGACCGCGGCCCGCGCAACTTGGACACTTACCAAATCGTGCGGGCTATGGTGCGTGCTGGTTCAGCGCTTTGTGTGCCTGGCAATCATGACACTAAGCTGCTTCGCAAACTTGACGGGCGCGAAGTTAAAGTAGCTCATGGCTTGCAAACCACCCTTGATGAAATCGAAGCCCTGCCTGAAGAAAATAAGGAAGCCAAAATCCTAGAAATGCGAGATTTTATCAGATCGTTGATCAGTCATTATGTACTGGATGATGGCAAATTGGTTGTTGCTCATGCCGGGATGAAAAATGAATTCCAGGGACGCGGTTCCGGTAAGATAAGAGATTTTGCTTTGTATGGTGAAACCACCGGCGAGACGGATGAGTTCGGTCTCCCAGTCAGACATAATTGGGCATCCGAATACCGCGGTGATGCTATGGTTGTCTATGGTCACACACCAGTTCCTGAACCCAAATGGCTCAACCGCACGATAAATATTGATACTGGTTGTGTCTTTGGAGGCAGCCTGACCGCTTTGCGCTACCCTGAAAAAGAATTGGTCTCCGTCTCCGCTAAGCAGGTTTACCAGCCACCGGTTAAGCCATTCCTAACCGACAACATTTCTGATCGTGCAGATGAATACCTGCTTAACATTGAAGATGTGTCTGGAAAGCGGGTTGTCGCAACCCGCTTGCGTGGCAATATTACCATCCGGGAAGAGAATGCCATCGCAGCTCTTGAAGTAATCAGCCGCTTTGCAGTTGATCCCAAATGGCTGATCTATCTTCCCCCGACCATGTCTCCCTCTAAAACCAGCAATCAGCCGGGATATCTCGAGCACCCAGAGGATGCCTTGTCCTATTACAGCCGGCGCGGAGTGCAGACTTCGGTCTGTCAGCAAAAACATATGGGTTCGCGTGCCGTTGTGATTGTTTGTCGAGATGCGGAGGTAGCTGAAACCCGCTTTGGTATTCAGGACGGTAGTTTCGGTGTCTGTTATACTCGCACAGGCCGGCGCTTTTTTACTGACCTTGATTTGGAATTTCAGTTCTTGGAGCGCATCCGTCAGGCGGTTGGCAAAGCTGGTTGGTGGGATAAGTTTGAAACTGATTGGGTTTGTTTAGACTGCGAATTGATGCCCTGGTCTGCAAAGGCACAAGACTTATTGCGTACTCAATATGCGGCGGTTGGTGCAGCCTCACTTACTAGTTTAAATCGGGCAGTCGAGTTGCTCAATCAATCTGTGGTAGATGATGAAACTACCCAGAGAATTTTGTCCAAGTACCGCGTTCGATTGTCAATGGCTGAACTGTACACCAATGCCTACCGACAATACTGTTGGCCCGTTTCCGATCTAACCGATTACAAACTTGCTCCCTTCCACCTGCTAGCTACTGAAGGTGCAGTGCATGTCGATGAAGACCATCTTTGGCATATGGAGGAACTTTCAAAACTTTGTCAGGTTGACCAAGAATTCCTTTTTTCCACTCCCTATCGCCAGGTAGATTTATCCGACCCGATCAGCATTAAACAGGCGCTGGAGTGGTGGGAGGAGATCACCGATCACGGTCTTGAAGGCATGGTCGTCAAGCCGATTAATTTTATTCAAAAAGGTTCTAAGGGGTTGCTCCAACCGGCGATCAAGTCCCGCGGTAGAGAATATTTGCGCATCATATACGGCCTCGAATACACCATACCAGAAAACCTGGATCGGCTCCGGTCTCGAAATCTTTCCCGTAAACGCTCGTTAGCGTTAAGAGAGTTCTCACTGGGAATTGAATCACTTGAGCGCTTTGTTCGTCGTGAGCCACTTTACAAAGTTCACGAGTGCGTCTTTGGTGTACTTGCTATGGAAAGTGAGCCTGTAGATCCGAGACTGTAGGCGAAAAGAATTCGTTTTGAATTTGTCAAAGCAGAAAAACTAAAAAGGAATTTAATACCTCTTGTTTTTTTGTTTAAATCGATTTCTCTTTTACCATTATTTTACGCAACCAAATCCAGCCGAACACCCACCAACCGCCAATTCCCCCGACCAGATCAACCCACTGGTCAAACCACTCTGGCCGCCGAATGCGCTTCATTTGATCTCCATTTGGAGCACCTCTTGAATGAGTGCCACGATGAGCAAGAGATTTTCTATGATATTTGATTAAGGGAGGATTAATGAATTTTACTAGGATATAATAATTTAAATCACTGAGATTGAGGGAGTATCATGGACGAATCATTGTTTGATGAAATGGAATTAGAAAATTACAATGAATTATTGAAGGTAATTGATCCAGGACAAGAAATCAAATTTTTCACTAAAGTTGAATTAAATCGCTCAAAAATATTGTTAGCCATTACGGACAAATATTTTGTTTTATATTCGAGTAATAGCCGCTTTGAGGACGATTCTGTAATCAAATTTTCGCGCAGCTTTGTAAAAGAAATTGAATATTCTCAGTTGCAGTCGAAGTTAATGCTGGTTTTTGATAAAGATGTGGTCCATCTGAAAATTTTTTCAAAGCATTGGAAGAATAGAGCGCAGGATATCGCAGCAGGATATCAACATCTCCAGCAGACAATCAGTGAGGAGGTTACGTTTCTAGAAGATCTCAAAGTCCTGGAAGAGGTTTTTGGGATCACCGACAGCCTCAATTCAGAAATCGATCTTCTAGGTCTTGATTCTGATGACTTGATCGAATTTGAAAATCAGATATTTAATTATTCCCTATCTTACCGAGTTGGAGCCTACATAACTGGGCTTTACGTCATTCTCAATCTTATTCCGATAGCTGTAGATGAAGTGTTCTCCTATCACCCAAATTGGGTTGCTGTTGTTTTTTTACCAATATTTATTGTGATGCTTTTGCGAAAGAATCGGGCTATCCGCCTGCCTATGATTGTTTTTTCGTTTTTCGGTCTGTTCTATTTTGCCAAACGGCTTTTAGACGCAGGCTCTTACTTAAATTTATATTTCGACGCAGTATTTGCTGTCTCAATCCTTTTTGTTTTAGACGGTAAACCAGGTAAGTACCGGATTATAATTTCGGGGTTGTTCTTTTCTTTGTTGGGTTTTGTCGTAGCGATTATTGTAATTGTTAATGACTTGTTTTTGACTTAGTGATCGGATAGAATTCTTTTCCAACTGCACCATAACTTTTGTCTGCTTACCCAACCCGCTGATTGATTCTTTGCTCAAATAATTAATGAGTCTGTTAATGGCAGGGTTCTAGGGAGGCCGCCTCCCTGGCGGGGGGTGTGGGGACAACGTTGTCCCCACAAAGAAAAAGGTTTCTATCCCTGCTCTCAAATTTCCTACACCTGCCTCCTCCCCAACAACTTGCCATACACCCACCAACCGACAATTCCCCCGACCAGATTCACCCCCAGGTCAACCCACTCTGGCCCGCCGAAAGCCTTTACCTGTAGATGGAGGATTTCCTGCATTTTCGCCATCCCTTTACTGGGTAATTTACTATGGTATACAATTTAGCAAAAAATCGTTATCATGTTTAATAATTTCAACTATTTATCAAGGGCATGAGCTATCATGAGTAGATTATTACGGGATAAACCAGTAACAGGAAATAAATCTTTTTACGAGGATTTCTCTAAGCGATTAGCAAAATCAAAGCAGAATATCCTTGGATCGCCTTTTATCATATTCCTGGCTGTATCACTGGGATTTCCCATTTTTGTATATATTCTAATAATCATGAAAGATAGGTTTGGAGATCAAGTTCTGTTAGTAACCTTGTTTACTTTCGGGGCAGTTGTTTTGGGTTCCAAAGCATATAGAGGGATAGTGAATCGTCGAATCAGAATTATCCCCCAGAGCAGGGTGAAGTAACGGAGTGAGGCAAGCTATGTTGGTGGGAAGATGAGTGAATACGCGACCGGAACGGCGGCACTTATTGTAGGGATTTTCTTTTTGGCTGCAGCCCTCGGGTGTTTGGGTATGGCTGTAAAAACACTTATGGTTTTGATTGAAGCATTAATCTAAATAATTAAGGATGGAACGAAGTGGATTGGAAAAATGATAGGTTTAGACCTGGCAAAAGGGAATACGAGCAATTTTCGATGAGATTGGCAAATTTAAAGGAGAATGTTGTTGTCTACCCATTCATCAAGTTCTTGGTGATATTGATTGGTACTCCTCTTCTGATCAGCGTTATTTATGCGCTAAGAAATATTTTTGGAAATTATATTTTATTGGTGATTGTTGATCTTTGTGGGGCGGTATATTTTGGCACAAACGCATATCAAGGGATCATAAAACGACATGTGAGAATAATTCCCAAGAGCAGGGTTAGCTATCGGAATGAGGCTGGATATGTAGGCGGAAAAATTAAGGAGTTTGTATCTGGTGGAGAGGCAATTATTGTAGGGATTGGTTTTCTTGGGATAGGCTTGATTTTTCTTATATGGACAGTAAATTATTTAATTTTCTTTATGGAACACTAATATTTATTTCGATTTTTCTCAAACCACAAATTTTTTCTAAGTATAATAGGAGCACCTTGGCACCCTTCCTGACATTATCGACCAATAAAATTCATACAATCTTGGGTGAATATGGCTTGATTCCCACCTCCTTTGAGCCTATCCAGCAGGGACTGGGAAATTCAAATTTCCTGGTGGATTCAAACAAGGGCCGGTTTATCCTGACGGTATTCGAAATTGATCACAACCGGGTGGTGAATTTATCCAGGCTGCTCACCTTGTTGGTCAGCAGGGACTTTCCCACTGCTGGAGCCAGGACGCAATCTGGAGGAGAGAAAGTGCTCAGCGTTGATGGGCACTCGGCGATGCTCAAGCCTTACGTACCCGGCCAGGTGATCGAGGATTTAAATGGTCACCACCTGCAGCAAATCGGTGAAGCAGTTGCCCAGCTTCACCGGATACCGGCACCGGATTACCTCCCTGTCCAGCACGCCTATGAGCTGGAAACCTTCCCTGTGATCCTGGGAAATCATGAGTATCATGAGTTTGGCAGCTGGCTGGAGCAGCGGCTCGAAATTTTCAGGCAGGCACTGCCTCCAGGACTGCCTCGCGGATTGATCCATGGGGATGTGTTTTTCGACAACGTCATCTTTGATAACGACACGCTCAGAGCGATCATTGATTTTGAGGAAGCCTGTCATTATTACCTGGTCTTTGATCTCGGCATGGCAGCACTGGGGTTATGCACCCAGGATATGAAGCTGAACCTGCCGCAGGTACGTGCCCTCTTGGATGGATATCAGCGGATCAGACCGCTGGTGGAAGTGGAGAAACAGGCTCTCCAGCTGTTTGTTGAGTATGCCGCGATCACCACGTCCTCCTGGCGGTTCTGGAAGTACAATATTGACACCCCAAACATCGCCAAATCCGATTTGTTTGTTCAGATGGTTGAGATTTCCCAGAATGTGGGGGCTGTTCCTGGATCCATCTTTTATGATACGGTCATTAACCAGCAGTTGGACGAGTGATACCGGCGAAATGCCCCTTATCCCTTAATCAGTGCTGCCCACCTCTGCCGGTGCAGCCTGCCGTAAATCCACCATCCAATCATTCCTCCAACCAGATCCACCCCCAGGTCAAACCACTCCGGACCGCCAAACGCCCGCCCTTTGACCTGCAGCTGGAGCATCTCCTGGAGCAAGGCAACCACCAGCAAGATCGCTGCAACCAGAAGGGCAGTTTTAACATTCTGCGGCAAACGCAGCGCATACAGCACCAGGATCACCAGCCCGGCAAACAGCGCCAGGTGAGCGATCACATGCGCCCACTCTGCCAGAAACACGCTGTCGAAGTTGTGGCGCACAAAATCAGACTCGCGCCGCAGCCAGTTGAGCGGAAAAATCATCGCACAGATCCAAAAGATCAATAGCCAGGTTCGCTTTTTCATAGCCGGGATTATCCCGTACTCCCTGCCAAACAGCAAGCAGGCGGGTGCCAGGCTTTAAGCACCTGAGTGCTTGCCAGACCCTGCTATAATTGCCCCATGTCAAACAAATCCTGGCTGGAAGTATCCCTGGAGGTCGACGGCGAGCTGGCTGAAGCGGTTGCTGAAGTGCTTGCTCGCTATGCCCCCGGCGGGGTGGTGGTTGCCAGCACGGCGATCGAGGCTGGCCCAGATGAATACGGTAAACCCGTGGGCCCGATGCGGGTCTGCGCCTACCTGCCGGCTGATCAGCAGTTGGAGCAGGTCCGCCAGCAGGTTGAGCAGTCGCTCCACTATCTGGGGATGATCCAACCGCTGCCTGCCCCGGTGTTCACCCCGATCGTCGATCAAAACTGGATGGAATCCTGGAAGCAGCACTACCAACCGGTCGAAATTGGCGAGCGTTTGCTGGTTCTCCCGGCCTGGATTGATCCGCCGGAGACCGGGAGATTGATCCTCAAGATCGACCCTGGGATGGCTTTCGGCACCGGCACGCACCCCACCACCCAGCTCAGCCTGACTTTACTTGAGCGCTACGTGGGGCCTGGTGACACCGTGCTCGATATTGGCTGCGGATCTGGGATTCTGGCAGTTGCCGCCCGTAAGCTGGGCGCAGAGCAGGCTTACGGTGTGGACATTGATCCGGTTGCCGCTGAAATCTCAAACCAAACCGCAGCAGACAACCAGGTGCTCAGCGGGATCGATTTTAAAGCCGGCTCGGTGACCGATGTGCTTGCCGGAAAATTTCCGATCAAACAAGCCCCGGTGGTGGTCGCCAACATCCTTACCCATATCCTCGTTGCGATATTTAAGGACGGTCTCGCAGACCTGGTTGCCCCTGGTGGTGTGCTGCTGCTCTCCGGCATCCTCGAGGAGCGCGAAGGGGATATCCTCGCTGCAGTTGACGAACACAAACTCACTGTGATCGAACGCATCCAGCTCGATGATTGGCTCGGGTTGGCGTTAAAAGCAAAATAAATCCTGGAGGCCTTCATCATGTTCAAGAAAAAATACCCGTCGATTGAGGAACTTGTAATCAAAGAAGAATGGGGATTGTCACAAGGGACCTATCAGGACAAAGCAATTTTTATCCGGGCGAATAAGGGGCTGAAAAAAATTGCGAGACACCCTCAATACCCCCATCAAGTTGGCGTTGCTGTTCCATTGAACAATCCCAATGAACATGGCCTCCCCATATCTGCTGAGGGTGAGCAGCTGAATGAGATCGAAGATCAATTGGTGGACGCTCTTGAAGTAAAAAACGAATCCGTTTTTGTCGGGGCAATTTCCACCAATGGGATGCGGGAGTTTGTCTTTTATACCTCTGACCCAGAGCAAGTTATCGAAAAAATAAATGCGGTTCAGGAAAAAACCGAGACTCACAAAATTCAGCTGATCATTCAGGAGGACAAAGATTGGCTGACCTATAAAACCATGGTGGAATAATTTTCCGCTCATAAAAAAAGACGAGAGCTATTCGACTCTCGTCTTTTTTTATCAGAGTAATTTTGCCATTTATTATTCGTAACCGGCCATATAACAAAAACCCAGTGTGCCCGGTCCTGCCTGTACCCCAAGTGCCGGGCTGAGGGCTGAGATCGTGGTTTCGGCAAAATCCATGCGGGACCTGGCCATTTCCAACAACTGCTGAGCAGCCTCAGGCACGTTGGCATGCATCACACCCAGCTGGACCGGTGAGCGTCCGCCAATCCGGTCTTCAAGCAGTTCCACCAGACGGGTCATCGCCTTTTTCATCGTGCGCACCTGTTCAAGACCTTCCAGTACGCTGTCCTGGAATTCCAGGATTGGTTTAACGTTCAGGGCTGTGCCAATGAAACGTTTGGCAGTGCCGATCCGCCCGCCGCGGTGAAGGAATTCAAGGGTATCCACCAAAAAGAGCACACCGGAATGGTCACGGGCTTGCTCGGCAATCTGTTTGCATTCCGCCAGGCTGGCGCCCGCCGCGGATGCTTTGGCAGCTTTCAGGATCGGCCAACCAGATCCCATTGAGGTCAGGTGGGTATCGACGATCTCGATATTGGCGTTGGGCAGCATTTCCTTGGCCTGGGTGGCAGAGGACATTGTCCCTGAGAGCTTGCCGGTCAGGAAAATCCCCAGCACGTCATAGCCCTGGTTTAACATTTTCTCGTAACTTTTCCGCATCATCTCTGGGGAGGGCTGTGAAGTGGTCGGCATTACTTTGGCGGTTTGCAGCCTTTCGTAAAACTCCTTGGGGGAGATATCGACCCCGTCGAGCAGCTCTTCTCCATCCCAAATTACTACGACAGGGGAGATTTCAATTGGGAAATTTTTTATCAGTTCATCAGGAATGTAGGCAGTGCTGTCAATTACAATACCAACTTTATTAGCCATTTTTGCGCTCCTTTTGAGTGCTGATTGATAGAAAACAGCCAGTGTGGTTATTAACCCATCCTGTCCTTCGAGGATGCGGCAA
>JBDLJU010000043.1:0-16700 GCA_039714215.1 Chloroflexota bacterium
TTGATTAAATTTAGAGCCTTTGGCTCTTTTTTATATGGTTTGAGTGAACAATGTTCGATTGATTAAATTTAGAGCCTTTGGCTCTTTTTTATATGGTTTGAGTGAACAATGTTCGATTGATTAAATTTAGAGCCTTTGGCTCTTTTTTATATGGTTTAAGTGACAAAGTTCGATTTAATCGTACCTAGCAGCATGCTGCTCGATAATAGAGGATCGAACAATCTTCGATTTGATTTGTTGATTAGAGACCCGATAACAAATTGCTTTTAAAGCACATTTGTTCTATAATTAACACATGGATGCCCTTGCCCAACTCGCCCTGCTTAAACCAAATGCCAGCCTGGAAGCAGAAAGCGCACAAGAACAGGCCGTTTGCCGGCCCAATCAAGAGAGCGAACTCCCGATCACGGAAGCGATGATGCCCAATGGTCAGCGGGTCAAACTGCTCAAAACGATGGTTACCTCGGCGTGTGAGCGCAACTGCTACTACTGCCCCTTCCGGGCCGGCAGAGACCTGCGCCGGGCGACCTTCACCCCAGACCAGCTGGCTGAAACCTATATCAAGCTGTATTACACCAAAGCGGTGGAGGGGCTCTTCCTCAGTTCTGGGATGATTGGTGGCGGGGCCAATGCTCAGCAAAAGATCATCGCGACTGCGGAAATCCTCCGAAAAAGATACCACTACCGCGGCTACCTGCACGGCAAGATCATGCCGGGGGCAGAGAAAGGCCAGGTGCACCAGTTGATGCAGTATGCCAGCCGGGTTTCCCTGAACCTGGAAGCGCCCAACGCGAAACGGCTGGATTTACTCGCCCCGCATAAAGAATTCACCGGTGAACTGGCGCAGCGCCTGATCTGGGTGGAGGAGATCCGTCAGAACCACTCCCCACACCGCACCTGGAACGGAAGCTGGCCGTCTTCGGCAACGCAATTTGTGGTCGGCGCTGTCGGTGAGAGCGATTTGGAATTGATTTCAACCAGCGAGAAGATGTTGATCCAGGCCAAACTGCGCCGGGTGTACTATTCGCGGTTCACCCCGCAGGCAGATACCCCGCTGGAAAACCATCCCCCCGAAAAGACGCGGCGACAGCACCGGCTCTACCAGTCCTCGTACCTGCTGCGCGATTACGGTTTTTCACTCGAGGAACTGCCCTTCAACCCAGATGGCAATCTCTCACTGGAAACTGATCCCAAACTGGCCTGGGCACAGCAGCAGATCCACGAGCAGCCAGTGGAAGTGAATCAAGCAGAAAAGGAGACCTTACTGCGCATTCCTGGGATCGGACCAGTGGGCGTGACCCGGATTATCGTAGCCAGACGCACAAGGGGATTAAATTCTCTCTACCAATTAGAATCACTGGGAATCAATGCCAAACGAGCGGCGCCGTTCATCCTGCTAAACGGCAAGCGGCCAGCATACCAGCCAGCCCTAATCTAAGAAAATTTATCACCAGATCAATTTCAGATCAATTTTCCAAATCCATCCACCGAGAGGCATATCAGGTAAAATAATACCCTAACAAAAACCCTTCCGTAATTTTGAAAGACTAAAGGAGCACTCAATGTGCGGTCGTTTTACTTTATCGGTTGATGCAGCCAGCCTGCAGATGCACTTCCCCTGGCTGAAGAATATTCCCCCTCAAATTATGCCGCGCTACAATATTGCCCCCACACAACCGATTGCGGTGGTGGCCAACAACCAGGCTGACACGGTTACCCACATGGTCTGGGGATTGATCCCCTTCTGGGCAAAAGACCCCTCGTTTGGCAGCCGGATGATCAATGCCCGGTCGGAAACGCTCGCCGAAAAACCATCCTTCAAAAACGCCTACAAGCGGCGGCGCTGCCTGGTGCTCACCGATGGATTTTTCGAGTGGGTTAAACAGCCAGGGGAGGCAGCCAAAACCCCTTACTACATCCGCATGGAGGATGATGCCCCCTTCGCTTTTGCTGGACTATGGGAAGAATGGCAGAGTAAAGAAGGCTCGCAACTGCAATCCGCCACGATCATCACCACCGAACCCAACGAGCTGATCGCCCCGCTGCACAACCGCATGCCCGTGATCCTCGCCAAAAAGAATTATCAGGATTGGCTCGCTCCAGGAGAAAAGACCCCAGAGGAGCTTGGCGGGCTGCTTGGGCCGTTCCCTGCAGCAGGGATGAAAGCCTACCCGGTTTCAACCTTGGTCAACAGCCCCGCCAATGAGGTACCTGAAGTAATCGTACCGGTGTAAGCCTTCCCTTCACAGCCTGCAGCAGCGGTGCTACACTAGCTTTGAAATTCAGATTACCGTGATTACCCCGCAATGAGGAGTCTTTCTGGATGGAATTCAATCTCTATCCCGCCCAATCCGAAGCTGACCTTGCCTTCTTCAACGAAGAGGAATATCAATCCGCGCTTGAGAACAAAATCCTGCTTGAGGACCGTTCTGCGGAGGAGGCCCGAAAAACCTATCTCGGCGATCTGGCTGGCTACCTTGAAAGCCTGAGCAATAACCAGATCATTGTCGCCAAATCAGCAGATGGCAGCTATGCCGGGATGATCTGGTTGGCGGAGCGCACCAGCAAGGAACTCTGGGATTTTTCTGCGTTCCCAGCCTGGATCTATGACATCCGCGTGCGGCCTGAATTCCGCGGGAATGGCCTGGGTCGCCTGCTGCTCAAGCAGGCTGAGGCATGGGCAGTTTCATGCGGCTATCAAGAGATTGGTTTGCAAGTGTTTGGGGACAACCAGACCGCGATCAACCTCTACCAAAGCAGCGGCTATCTTACTGAGTACAGCTACATGCAGCTCGATATCTCTTTTGAGAATTTGCCCCCGCTTGACGGCACTCTGCAGTTCCGCCCTTACCTTGCTGAACAAGATCACAGCATTACCGATCAACTGCTCTTCCAGCAGTACCGGCAGCGAGCTGGGGCTAAAGCCAATCTCGTGGTGTCAGCAGAGGAAATTACTGCAGGATTCAGACACTGCCTCGAAATCTACAACTTCGGCAACCAGAAAAAAGAGCTGATCATTGTCGAGCATCCCACTGGGGAACCAGTCGGCGTGCTCTGGTTTTACAAATCAAAGGGCGACCTGGGCAGGCGCCGCTACATCTGGCTGCACGCTGCCCAAACAGCAGACTCCGGACACCTTCCCCAAATGCTGCGCTACCTTGAACACTGGGCAGCCGATCACCAGCTCGATGCGATCCGCACGCCAATCCACCAATGCGAAATCAATTTAATAGAAACGCTGAGCAGTTTCAATTATCAACCTGCTAATTTATTTATGCTGAAAAAACTTTAACAGCCAGAAATATTTAGAAAAGGACATGTCGATGACCACCAACCTATACCAGACAGACAGCTATTTGAAAGAATTTTCAGCCAAGGTGGTTGAGGTAAACCCAGAAGCGCATGCGGTGACCCTCGATCAGAGCGCTTTTTATCCAGGCGGGGGCGGACAACCATACGATACAGGGATCCTGACTTTCTCCGGTAAGACAGCCGAGATGGTCAAGGTTAAACGGGTACACGGACAGGTACTGCACTATCTTGCAAAGAGTGATCCGCTCCCAGAAATTGGCGCAAAGGTAGAAGGCAAGCTCGATTGGGAGCGGCGATACAAATTAATGCGCACCCACACCGCCCTGCACATCCTTTGCGGGGTGGTCTTCCGGGACTACGGCGCGCAGGTAACCGGGGGGAATATGAAACCGCTTTCCGGAAGAATGGATTTTGAATTCGAGACCATGCAGCAGGAGTTGGTCAGCGAGATCGAGCAGGCGATAAACATCGAGGCAGCATCAAACAGAAATTTACAGGTCCGCACCCTACCCCGCGAAGAAGCCTTCCAAATCCCAGATCTGATCCGCACCAAGATCAACCTGCTGCCCGAGGGGATCACTGAAGTGCGCGTGGTCGAAATTGAAGGACTAGACCTGCAGGCAGACGGCGGCACCCATGTAGCCAACACCGCTGAAGTCGGCGCAATCCGGGTGACCGATTATAAGAGCAAGGGAAAAATCAACAAACGACTGTATATCCAGCTGGAGGGCTAAATGACCTCGAAATCCTTTACGATTCTCCTGATAGTTATTTCGCTCAGCCTGGGATTCACCGCCTGTTCCGACTCCCCAGAAGGTGACCCACTTGCTGCACAGGGAAAAAAACTGTATGCCGCGAACTGTTTAAGCTGCCACCCAATCGATCCCAGCCAGCCGCGGGTCGGTCCAGATTTAGCAGGGTTGAGCGACAAATTAACCGCCAGCGGGCTTGATGCTGCCGCGGTGCTTGAAGAATCAATTCGAGAACCGGGGAAGGAAATTACCGAGGGTTACCAGGATCTGATGCCAGCAGCGGCCGTACTTGGGCTGGGGGATGAAGAAATCAGCGCATTGATCTCCTATCTGGAAAATCTATCGGACGAGCACGTGGACTAAGCCGCTATTCTTGAGGCAGTTGGTCGATTCTCGAGAAGAAAACCAGACTCAGGATATAAAGAAATTATAAAAAAATCGTCTATTACCGAAAATTTAGCCTGTAAATCATATATAATGGGATAGAAGGATTGACACACTTTCCTTTTTTCTATAAACTTGGTACATCCACCAATTCAAAGTGCAAGCTGATTCTCCATCGCTGATTGGAAATGTTTAAATTTACAGTTTGCATGAAACCATCCCATTTTTCTCGGAGGAGCTTTTATGAAAAAGTCTGTTGTTTTAACCCTGGTAATCCTTATGTTGTTATTGGCAGCCTGCGGCACGACCAACGAAGCAGTCGAGACTGTCGACGATGGCGCTGTGGCCAACCAAACCGCAAACTGCGGTGATGCTGCCGCTGGCGACCTGGCTGACCTCGGCGGCAAGGAAGTATTCATGGCTGTCGAAAACGCCTATCCCCCATTCAATATGCTCAATGATGCTGGTGAAGGCATCGGTTGGGACTACGACATGGGCCGCGCCCTGTGCGAGATGCTGAACTGCACCCCGGTGTTTGCTGAAGCTGCCTGGGACGGAATTTTCCCAGCAATGGCTGCTGGCGAATATGATGTGCTCTTTGACGGCGTAACCTACACCGACGAGCGCTCCGAGACCGTGGCATTCTCCTGTGCCTATGTGGTCATCGGTCAGGTGCTTTTGGTCCGTGCAGGCGAAGCCCGCTTCAGCACTGCCGAAGAATTCAGCGCTGACGAGGACCTGCTTGTCGCCACCCAGATCGGCACGACCAATGAAATCGTTGCCCATGACTTCATCGGCGTAGACCGCACCCAGAGCTTCGAAGACTTCGGCCTGGCTGTGCAAGCCGTGCTGGCTGGTGACGCAGATGCAGTAGTGATCGATACAGTTACTGCTGTTGGTTTCATTGCTGAGAATCCAGGCCAACTGGAAATCAACGGTGGAATCACCTCCGATGAGCAGCTCGCCCTCGTTTTCCAGCCCGGAAGCGAATTCATTGATCCGTTCACTGCCGCTCTCCACGCCATGGCTGCCGACGGATCACTCCAGGAGATCAATGACAAGTGGTTCAACCCCTAAACCAAGAAAAATAAGTTCAAATATGTTTTAGATCTACCGATGGGCAGGAGGTTTCTCCTGCCCATCGTCTCACCTGATACTGCTATCATCCAAGAGGAGGAGCTATGCAGGAAGACCCGCTCCAAAAGTCATCCTTAACCAAGAAGAAATCGTATCGACAGGTCTTGAGAGATATCCCGTGGTGGGCAGTTGTAATCGTCCTGGTCGGATTACTGTTCATTTTCAAAGTGATCACCGATTATAAATACCAGGAAACAATTAAAATTCTAATTATGGGCCGGCCAACCGCCAAGGCCGTAGAGGGGATCTTACTCACGATCCGGATTACCCTGATCGCATTCGCAATCTCAATCGTGATCGGGCTGATTACCGGCCTGGGGCGTCTCTCAAAGAACGTCATTCTTTACAATCTGGCTACTTTTTACGTTGAAGTAATTCGCGGTGTGCCGCTCGTGGTGTTGATGTTGTATACCGCATTTGTTTTACTACCGCTTTTGATCCAGGGGCTTAATTCACTCGGGGCTTCATTGAATATAGCAAGCCTGATTGACCTGCAGCTTCGGGATGTCAGTTTTGAAACAAGGGCAATTTTTGCGCTTGCTTTTGGTTTTGGCGCTTATGAGGCAGAAGTATTCCGCGCGGGAATCCAATCGATTGAGAAGGGCCAGATGGAAGCAGCCCGGTCTTTGGGGATGAGCTTTATGCAGTCGATGCGGCACATCATCCTGCCCCAGGCAATCCGCAGGATCCTCCCCCCCCTTGGCAATGATTTCATTGCCCTGCTCAAAGATTCCTCACTCGCTACTGTGCTGGCAGTCCCAGAGCTGACCCAGCTTGGACGGGTGCAGCGGGCCAGCACGTTTCGTGTGTTTGAGGTATTTAATTCGGTAGCGGTCCTTTACCTCACAATGACAATTATTTTGTCGTTTTTGGTGAGGATGCTCGAAAAGAAATTAAGCGGAGACAGACAAGATGAACGCATCCGATAGCTCAATAATTGTGATCGAGAACCTGGATAAGCACTTTGGGCATGTCAAGGCTGTGGATAATGTCAGCCTGAAGGTTGGACATGGAGAAGTGATCGTCATCGTGGGACCCAGCGGGTCGGGTAAAAGCACCCTGCTGCGCTGCATAAACCACCTGGAGCATCCTAACTCGGGCGATATCTGGATTGATGGCGTAAAAACCACTGACCCGAAAACCGAAATCAACCTGATCCGCGCAGAAGTGGGAATGGTCTTTCAGCAGTTTAACCTCTTCCCCCATCTCACGGTAATCGAAAACGTCACACTTGCCCAAAAAATAGTGCGCAAGCGCAGTGACGAGGAAGCCAACAAGATTGGGATGGCGCAGCTCACCCGAGTGGGTATTCCTGAACAGGCAGAGAAATTCCCCAGCCAGCTATCCGGCGGGCAGCAGCAGCGCGTGGCGATCGCCCGTTCGCTGGCGATGGGACCGAAAATCATGCTGTTCGATGAACCAACCTCAGCGCTCGACCCTGAAATGATCAAAGAGGTGCTCGATGTGATGATGGAGCTGGCCGAAGGTGGGATGACGATGGTGGTGGTCACGCATGAGATGGGCTTTGCAAAAGCCGCCGCCGACCGGGTGATCTTCATGGACTTTGGTCAGGTGATCGAAGAAGGCCCCCCAAATGAGATCTTCATTTCACCCGAACATGACCGCTTAAAACTATTCCTCAGCAAAATATTGCAGCATTAGCCTCTTTTGCTTACAGGCTTGATATGTGGTCGGGCTAGTGTACTCCAAAGATTTCCAACTGATCTTTCCAGCGGCACCTACGGGTGCCGCTTTTTTTAATATAGGAATTATCAGAGCACAGCTTATCATTTTTCTGTCCGTATTTATCTCAAGGATTAATTATCTTATAGCCCCCACCCCAACCCCTCCCCCTGAACACGCACTTGCAAAACCGCAAAAGATCGAGGATCAAATCTTTTTCCACTCGACTAATTACTCGGTTAACTCAGGTGGAGGGGAACATTTTCGGGAGGGGCTGAGCCCCTCCCAGCTGCCACCCCGATCAGCGCTCTGGGCTGATCGGAGGCAAGGCGTTCCTGGTCAGTTGACAGGTCAGATGGGAAGGGGACCTCGAACCTCGAAACAGGAGGATAAGCCTGCGAATTAAACAAAGAACCTGGAATTTTTCCTTCCAGGTTCTTTGAAAAGGTTCAGTCAACGCTGAAGCGTTATTCCTTTTCGTACGGGATGTTGATCGCGGCAGGCACATCGCCCCGCCCAACCACCCCGGCGAGCACAATCATCGTTGCCAGATAAGGCACCATGCCGAGAATTTCGGAGGGTACCGCAATCCGCAGGATTGCTAACTTGTTGGCGAGAGCATCGGCAAAACCGAAGAGCATCCCGGCGCCAAACGAGCCAATCGGGGTCCAGTTGCCGAAGATCATCGCCGCCAGCCCGATAAAACCTTTCCCGCCAGTCATCAGCTCATCGAAACGCCCCACTGAACCAACGGTGAAGTAAGCTCCAGCGAAACCGGCCACCATCCCACCCAAGACCACGGCGTAGTAACGCGTCTTGATCACGTTAATACCGAGCGTGTCAGCCGCCTTGGGATGCTCCCCTACTGAGCGCAAACGCAACCCCCATCTGGTGTGGAAAATGGCATAATGAAGCACAACCAGCAGCACAAACATGATGTAAACAAACACACTATGTGAGAAAAAAATCTCGCCAATTACGGGGATATCCGCCAAAACAGGAATGTCAATCTTCGAAAAGAAGCCTGGGTTGTTCAATTCCGGGTGATTCTGCATAAACCTCGCCGAGAAAAAGGAGGTCATTCCTGTACTAAAAATCAAGATAGTTGTACTGGAAATGATCTGGTCTGTCTTGTATTTAATTGAGAGAACTGCATGAACGAAGGCGAGTAAAGCGCCAGAGATGATCGCTGCAAGCACGCCGTACCAAAGGTTAGTCATGCTGCCAACCAGGGTTGCGACCATTGCACCCATCAACATCATCCCTTCAACGGCGATGTTGGTTACCCCGGAACGCTCCCCGATCAGGGCAGCAAAGGCGGCCAGTGTGATCGGAACAGCGCGTTCCAGGGAATTGCGCAGCAGTCCGGTCAGGTTCATCGACTGGCCGGAAGTTGCCCAGCTGAGGAAACTGAACACAAAGATGCCGACGACAAAAGCAAGCACCTTGTTCATCCGTTTCCCGAAGCCGCGCAGCAGCTGGTAAATACCCAGGACAAAAGTGACCCCGGCCAATGTGTTCAGCACCCAAACCGTGTTAAACGTCCACCCGGGAAGCTGAATCTCGGTACCACTGGTGCTCATCATAAAGGTGGTGATTTCTCCAGATACAGAAGTGCGGGAGAACAACCCCCAAATGCCGATGGCGACCAGCAGGAAAAATATGCCCATTCCACGACGGCGAGCCGGGGAGATATAATCAACTTCTTTTCTAATTTTATTCTCAGCCATGTTTAGTCACCTCCCGGGGAAGCAGCCAGAACTAAAGGCTCATCACCCTGCTCAGGTTCTTTTAATCGATAAATTGTACGGACAATCGCAGGGGCAGCCACAAAGATGATCACCAGCGCCTGGATGATGGTGATGATATCCACGGGGATGCCCATCACCTGCATCTTGATCGCGCCGTTGCTCAGGAACCCAAAGAGGATCGCGGCCAACACCACCCCACCGGGGTGGCTCTTTCCCAGCAAAGCCAGGGCGATGGCATCAAAACCGTAGCCCGATGAAAACGCTGCTGCCAGAAAATAATTTACACCCATGACTTCATTTGCACCAGCAAGACCAGCCATCGCTCCTGCCAGGGCCATCGCCATCACCATGGTGAGCGGGACATTCATCCCGGCATAGCGGGCTGCTTTTGGATTGGCGCCCACTGTACGCAGTTCAAAGCCCCATTTGGTGCGGAAGAGGAACCACCACACCAACCAGGCAACACCAAGGGCGATGAAGAATCCCAGGTGAAAGCGGATGGGGTCCTTGAAAAAACGGAACAGCTTGGCGCTGTCCTGAATAAATGGGCTCACCGGTGAGTAGCCTTCCCGCATCATTGGCCCGCGCAGCAGGTATTCACTGAGGCGGTAAGCAACATAGTTCATCATGATCGTATTGATCACTTCATGCGCGCCGGTTTTTGCTTTCAACCAGCCGGGGACCATTCCCCAGAGAGCGCCCCCAACCGCCCCGGCAAGCAGAGCCAGGGGCACATGGATATATCCGGGTAACCCTTCTACCGAATAACCCACAAAGGTGGCGGCGATTGCCCCGATGTAGAGCTGCCCTTCAGCGCCAATATTGAACATACTGCACTTGAAGGCAATCGCCACAGCCAGCCCGGCAAAGATATAGGGCGTGGCGGCAACCAGGCTCTCAAGGAATGGGTTGAACGCTCGCCGAATGGCGAGGTCATCTCCTGATTTAAGCGCTGCTGAAATCTTGGCAGGATCGCCCACCGAGCCTTTAAACAAAGCTTCAAAGGAATCTGTGAATGCTCCAAACCCGATTTTTAATCCTTCCCATACTTCTCCTTCACCAAAGGAAGTATACATACCCTCGGTGGTGAACATCACAATCAGCCCCCCGATAACCAGGCCGGTGAAAATCGCCAGTACCGGGATTAACCAGGAGCCTTTCGTGATTTCTGAGAAGAAAATCGCTACGGAATTCTTTTTTGGTTTTTCAACTTGCGAATTGTTTTCTGTCATATTCTGATACCATCCTCTAGAAACCTAGATTGGCTGAGTTTTTTCTTGGGTGATCCCGGCCATCAACAGCCCCAACTGCTCTTTGTTGGCTTCGCCGCCTGGAAGAATATCGATGATCTTCCCGCGGTACATCACCGCGATCCGGTCTGCGAGCTGCAGTACCTCATCAAGTTCAGTGGAGACCAGTAAAACAGCTGCACCAGCATCACGTTTTTCGATCAAACGTTTGTGAATGTACTCAATCGAACCGACATCCAATCCCCTGGTAGGCTGAGATGCGATCACCAGGTTGCAATCCCGGTCAAATTCCCGGGCGACAATCACCTTCTGCTGATTCCCCCCAGAAAGCGACCCAACTCTGGTCTCTGCATTGGGGGTGCGGATATCAAAATTCTCGATCAATCGCTCGGCAGATTCCTTCATTAGATCTTGCTGCAGCACACCGCGCTCAGAGAACGGCGATTGATAATACGTCTGTAAAGCGAGATTATCAATCAAGGAGTAGGGCAAAACCAGGCCGTCACTCTGACGGTCTTCTGGGATATGAGCGGCCCCTAATTCAGTTACCTTACGCGGAGTGTAATCTGTGGAATCGAGATCATTGATTTCTATATTGCCTTCCAGCGGAGATCGGAGACCGGTCAATGCTTCCACCAATTCGGTTTGTCCATTGCCCTGTACGCCAGCAAGGGCCAAGATTTCTCCAGACTGCACTGAAAAGGAGACATTGTCCACGGCCAATTGGCTGCGGTCATCAATCACACTAAGGTTGCTGACATTGAGCACTTGATCATGAGTGTCTGCAGGTTTACGCTCCACATCAAGAAGCACATCCCTCCCGACCATCATGGAGGCCAACGCTTTCTCATCAAAAGTTTCAGGCGTTGCAGAGCCCACCACTTTGCCCCGGCGGAGCACGGTAAAGTGATCAGCGATCGCCAATACCTCTTTGAGCTTGTGAGTGATAAAAATGATCGACTTGCCTTTATTAATCAAGTTCCTCATCACCCGGAAGAGGCCATCCACTTCCTGGGGGGTCAAGACTGCGGTGGGTTCATCGAGGATCAGCACGTCGGCTTCCCGATAAAGCAGCTTGATGATTTCTACGCGCTGCTGGATACCCACTGGCAGATCCCGGATTTCCATATCAGGATCGACTTCGAGGTTGTACTGCTCGGAAATTTCTCGAATGCGTTGAGATGCTTTTTCGCGGTCCAGGAACAACCCGCCGCGCAGGTCTTCATCTCCCAGCATTACATTTTCGGTAACGGTAAATACCGGCACGAGCATGAAATGCTGGTGGACCATCCCAATCCCCGCATTAATTGAATCGATTGGAGAATACACTTCTAATTTTTTTCCCCCGGAGAAAATCTCACCCTCATCCGGCTGGTACAAGCCGTAAAGGATGTTCATCAACGTACTCTTTCCTGCGCCATTCTCGCCTAATAGAGCGTGAATTTGACCCTTTTTCAAGTCCAGGTCAATCTGGTCATTGGCTAGAACACCTGGGAACCGTTTGGTAATACCGCGAAGTTCCAGAATTGTTTCCATAAGCACCTCAATTCTTGGGTAATTTAATTGGTTTAATCATAACCCAAATTGGCTTTTCAACCAAGCATTTTCGGAATTTTCAAATAATTGCTGAGCGAATATATTAAAGAGATTAGTTTTAAATGATTGAAATGAATAAATGTATAGACAGCACAGGTTGGAGATATGAAGAGAGCCGGATTTCTCCGGCCCTCCTCGTTTGTTTATGCTTAGGTTACTCTGCTGCAGCTGGAACTGCGGTTACGATATCGCCAGCGATAATCGCTTCCATCAGCTCAGCAATTTCTGCCTGCAGTTCAGCTGAGAAATTCTCAATCCCAGCCAAACCAATGGCACCATCAGCTAAGGAATAAACATTATTTCCAGCTACAAAATTGCCTTCTGCAGCATCTTTGATCGTGTTGAAAACGCCAACATCGACTTTCTTCAAGATTGAAGTCAGGATCACATCAGCATATTCTGGGGAGGTCTGTGACCAATCGGAGTCCACACCGATGATCCAGACATCGCCGCGTTCCTGAGCGGCTGCTGCGGAACCAAGCCCAATCGGACCGCCAACGCCCAAAACGATGTCGACACCCTCATCGATCATGGTGATCGTCAGGTTGCGGGCATCTTCGAGGCTCTCAAAGTTGTTGGTGAACAAGCCGGAGTCCGGATTTGCAGGATCCCAGCCGATAACCTCAACGGAAGCGCCTTTGACTTCGTTGTAGTACATCGCGCCCAGGTAGAAACCATCCATGAAGACGGTCACAGGGGGAATCGGAACGCCACCATAGGTACCGATCTTACCGGTCTTTGTGCTGGCAGCGGAGACATAACCAGCCAGGAATGCGCCCTGGTCAGCTTTGAAGTTCACACCGACAAGGTTGTCAAACTCAAGGAAATCGACATCAACGATCGCGAAATTAATGTCGGGGTAAGCTGCAGCCGCAGCGGCAGTGGCATCAGCCAGCAAGAAACCAATTCCCAAAATCAAATCACATTCTTCTTCAACAAAAGCGTTGATGTTGATTTCGTAATCAGTCTGCTGCTGAGACTCGAGGACGTTGCCGTCAACACCCAACTGCTCTTCGGCATCAGTGACACCCTTCCAGGCCAGCTGGTTGAAGGACTTATCATCCACACCACCAAGGTCGGTGACTTCGCAAACCTTGAAGTCAATCGGCTCAACGGCATCATCAGCCGCATCGTCATTGGCCATGTTGTCATTGGCCATGTTATCGTTCGCCGTGTCGGCGTTATTGGTGCCGCAGGCAACCAATACCAATGAGGCAATCATCAAAATTGCCATCAGGGAGTAAATCTTCTTACTCATGTGTTTCTTCCTCCATACTTAAATAGTTGGTTGAGAGCTTGTTGCTCAGAATATCCACTTATGTGGTTTAAAAGTCTAACATTAACTGGCTTGCGTATCAAGTAACTATTTGATACTTTCTCTTGAATTTTTTTTACAACTTTTTGATCCCCATGCATCCATTTCCCCAATGATGACACATTTCTGTTTAAGAAAAGAAATTTATCCAAACCAAACAGTTGATCTTCTCTCGATAAAATAAATGGCAAATCTTCAAACTTCGGGGAGGCTCCGACCAATTGATTTTAGACCATAAAGAAACAACCGCCTTAATTCGATTTATCCAAAACTTTCATGCTTAAGGAAAGATACTCCAGGGGATACCTGGAGTATCTTAGAAGCGAGTTGGGGTGGGTTACACCCTCACCCCCGTTTCCCCTCTGAAAAATTCAATATTAGTTGGTGCCGCGGTCAGCACTGCACCGGTGTGAGCCTAGATCTCTAAAAAGATCCTTGCGACTTCTGGATCGAACTCTGTCCACATATTCTCGGCAATATATTTGCGAGCCTGCTGTTCAACCCATCTCTTCCGGTAAGGTCGATCAGCATTCAACGCATCCCAGACATCTACCACCGAGAAAATTCTTACTGGAAGAGGAATTTGTTCACCTTCCAGGCCATAAGGGTATCCGCAACCAGACCAGCGTTCGTGGTGATAGAGCGGGATATCTAAAACCGCCTGGGGCAGCGACAAATTGATCAGCAGCTCCTTGGCAATCCTGGGATGAAGCTTCATGATCTCCCATTCCGCGTCGGTCAAGGGTCCGTCTTTATGCAAGATGTCATTGGGAATCACAACTTTTCCTATATCGTGCAGGAATGCGCCCAGCCGAAGATGCTCCAACTCTTGCGCATCCAAACCGCACTTTTTCCCAAGCTCGACTGCCAGGTTGACGACCCGATGGGTGTGTTCTTCAGTTTCCTTATCGCGGATATCCAACAAACGGGTCCAACGAGGGATGATTTCATCAATCGAAATTTGCTTCGACTGCTGCTCAAGATTTTTCTTGATCTCATCTACCATGTAGAGTGAGTCTGGAGAAAATAATCCAGGCAGGCGGGGCAAATCCGGATTGGGATCAAGCTTATAGAACATCATCCAGTAGCCCGAAGTGTGGATATAATCATAAATTTTGAAAATACGGACACCCTTAAATTCCCCATCAGCAATGAATTGGTTCAAGGCGGGGATATCGGGCAGCTGGTTTTGCAGCGGGTTGGTCGAACCATTTAAGGATTCAAGATTAAGGTTTACTTCTGCACAGATTTCTGAGAAAAGGTGCTGCTCTTTTGAGTTGAATGACTGGATTCCGATAACAGAGTCGAGATAATACTCATCGTGAGATTTTTCAAATAAAACCACCCCAGCATCCATGTTGTAGCGATTGAGGATCTTTTCGTGCACAGAATCTGAAAAGAGCACTCCAGCAAGTGGAAGCGGGATGGTTTCTATGGTCAGTGTCATGAGAGTATTTTCCATCATCACGTTGTCAAGAGAGGCAATTGAGTGCCTCCCTCCAGAAAGTCACACAATTTTTGAGTTTAAAGCCTCAACAACTCGTGCATTTTAAATATGAAGTGATTTAGATCGTCGGCTTTGATCTCGAGAACTGCCTGCTGGATCGTATCCGGGAGAGGATATTCTTCCAGTTTCTGACGGCGAGTTCCATTCAAGATGCCAGCTTTAAAATCATCATCAATTAATGCGCGGGTCACAATCGCATTTAATTGATTCTTGGCGACAAAACTAGGGTTTGCTAACATCGTTTAGGTTCCCACCCCACCGGGTGTCGGTCCGGCAAAGGCAACCCCGGTAACCAAAAGGGACACAATCAATACAGACAGGACCAGCGCAAATCGAATTGTCGTCATCGCTGTCGTATTCCCCAACAGGTTAACCAATCGTAATTTCATCATCGATACTTCCTCCGTTTTTGAATTGCCCTATCCTAAACGATAGGGTATGAACAAAACTATGAACAAACTAGGTCTTTAAATAGATAAAAGACCTTAATTTAATAATAAGATACGGTTAATATACGCTAATGAATTACAAATTTTGGAAATAATCAGAAATTTCTAAACCTGGTTCAACCCCAAGTTCTAGCTTAAGCGTATCACGATATTCCTGGAAATGTTTTCGTGCGCCGCTGGGATTGCCCAGTCCCACCATTGAAATCATCTTCTGCAGGTGGTAGCCATCCTGGAAGGAGTCAAGCGAAATTAATTTGTCAAAGAGCGCTAACGATTCCGAGAAGTTGTTACGGGTAATTTCGAATTCAGCAAGCCAAGAGAGGCTTTGAATAAACATGTTGCGCAGTTCAGTTCGTTTCTGGTCCGCCCAGGCCATGTCGATATTCAGCAGAAAATCACCCTGGTAGAGCTCGTTAATTTGGCGGAGCAGAGTGCGTTCTTCAATCTCTGAATGCTGCTGCTTCAAGCGAGCGGATAAATTAATAAATTGTTCAACATCATAATGTAAATTAACTGCCGGGTTGATCCGATAAGAATTTCCTTTAAATTCTATCATATGCTTGCCACCCAGGGCATTCCGCACCCGCCACAAGGTTGCATGGAAGTTGCTGTTCACCTTCCCAGGAGAAAAATCAGGCCAAAATTCTATGGCTACCTCATCTTTAGTGACTTCTTTGCGATCAAGAATGAAAAAGAACATGGCCCGAGCGCCAACTGAATGCCACCTTTGATTCTGGAGAACGACACCATCTAATCGCACAATATCCTTTCCAAAACCAACGACCTGAAGCGCGGTGTCGATGGTTTTTTTCTCTTCAGGAGGTTTTCCCAGCTGGTCTTTGGTAATTGGAACTTCTGCTGCACGCTTGATCAAGGAGAGCAACTGCGGGGATTGCCAATGGATTGCAGCCTGATTAAGGAATCCATCAAAGCTTCGGGCGGCAGCAACAAGGAACTGATCATATCCCAATAATGCTGCCATCTCAAAAGTCTTTTTTAGATATTCAACCGATTGTTTTTCCCTGCCCATTTGCAATAATACCGCAGCGTAATAAAAATATGCATCGACAATTTCCTGCTGGATTTTCGGAGCGGGTCCCCAGCCAGAGATTGCCGATTCAAGGGTTTCCTCCGCCATCTGATACTGCCTCATCGCCAGGTAAACTTTTCCAAAACTTGCCTGATACTCCGGCTCGGAAACGTCTTCCTGCTTAATTCTGGCGATTTCACGGATGTAATATAAAGCTTTATTAAAGAACCCTGCCTTGGTCTCCAATTCTACCAAACCAGAAAATGAATCAACCAAGGCGAATTGTTCATCAATTTTTTCTGAGGTAATCGAAACCTCTTCATATATGGTCCGGGCTTCCTCATATTCTTCAATTTCTCTGAGCACATCCCCCAACCCATTCATGATATGAACCATATAACGATCTAATTTAAATGTTTTTGTGGTTTCTAATCCCTGGGTGTAGATTCTCCAGGCTTCAATATAATCCCCCAGGAGAAAATTCAGGTAACCATAATTGTTGTAAGCGATTGCCACCAGCGTGTAATTTCCACG
>JBDLJU010000044.1:0-16575 GCA_039714215.1 Chloroflexota bacterium
TTTCCTCGGCTTAAGCAGTTTGGCATAAATTCGCGCCCCGCCCATTCCAGTGAAATACATATGAAAACACTCCGCAAAATCGGTCTGGAATTCAGCCGGAATCAGTTCTACCTGGGGGTCAAGACAGTGCATCTCTTTCAGACTTCGATCCCAGTAAGTATCAAATTCATCAGGGCGCGGGTTGGTGCCTTGATAAAGCAAAAGGTCTTCATAGGGCATATCAAACTGCAAGGGCATTGGAAACTCCTGTTCAACGGTTTTTATCGATCCATACTATAACATGGGGTGGGGTTTATCCTGCACCCCTCCATTGTTGTTATGGGACTTTTACCGCTTGTTAATCAGTTTCCGGCAATCACAATATCATCAATACCGAAGTAGTCTTTTGCTTTGAGACTATGCAACGTAAATCGTATCTTGAAGTCGCTAATCATATTGAATCCCGACAGAACGAAGACAGCCTCTGTGAAATTTGGATCCCTCAACTCTGTGCCATCCCCCAGGGTCAGGCCAGTTCGGTAACGCGTGACGTGATTGACGAACTGTTTGGATAAACATCAACCGAACCAGTTGCTGCACCGTTGGGGCCCAGAAACCCGAAGATGCTTCCGGAGAGCCGCCAAAACTGGCGCGAAATCCCTCCTCTACAATTTCACCATTGATAATTAGATCGTGTGCCGCTCATTCGCTTGGAATGAGCGGCACATCGGTAACCTCCTCAGACATCAGTTACCGAGAGAAACATCCATTTTGTCCAGATTGGGCCCGCCGGCAGTCGTGTTGGCAGTCACGCGAATGATGTTGTCGCCGCTGTTCAAGGTAACCTCAATGCTGACTGTATCCCATATATCCCAACTGGCAGTCTGAGTAAAAGGCACATTGCCAACCGGGACACCATTGACTGTGACCTCGCACTGCCTTTTGTCCCCCACCGTAATCTTTCGTGCAAAGGAGATTTGATATGAAGAAGAAAATATTCGTTTTACTGATTGTTTTACTGCTGCTGCTAGCGATAACAACGCCCGTGTTTGCTGGAACGCACTTCAATAACTGGGCCCAATACTGCAAATATCACGCACCTGATGCTTATGTATATTGCTTAACCTCTCCAGCAAGGTTTTGTCATGGATTTATGCCAAGTATGTTCAAGAACCACGGAGCCTGTGTATCCTGGTTCATGACTGAAGCTTACGATCTCTAGTTCTATTCGAATGCTTTGCCCAGGCATTAAAAATATTTCGAAAATGGCGAATACAAACCAAGACTACACTTCGAAAATGCGTTTTTGAATTTAATATTTACTGCAGTTTTCCTGCAAACCCAGAAAACAAGAAGTATATAAATACCTCAGAGTAATCAAAAGCCCCTGAATCAGGGGCTTTTTGGCTTGCAGAGATCACTATGTACATGAAAAACTGACAACCCAGAATCTCCTAAAGCGTAGGTTGTGGGAGAACGAAGTCCTCGGAGAACCGAAGGTTCTCTTAAACGATTGCACAGCAATCGTCAGAGTCAGCACCTGGAGTACGATCAAACAGCCGCAGCGAGCGGCTGTTTGATTCAACGATTTTGGGGTAAAAATTTTTAGACAACGGGGGACATTGAAAGCTTTTTGCTTGCTGAACTAATTTACTGAGCGGGCCAAATCCCCCCCGGGGGGGGCAGAACACCGGTTAACTTCCAAATTCAAGCAAATCATTCTTTCATAATTTTCAAATATAAAGGACTTCATAAAAAAACGGATTGGAAAGCGCAGCTTTTGAGGAATTTTCAAGCAATAGCTAGACCATTTTACGGAGAAAACGATACTTAATAGAATAATATTGTTTTACGAAAAGCTAATTAATATTAATATTTCTTAATATTATATTGACAAATTCTAATAAGGATGTAAAATATCTACGTTTTATAATAATTTACAATAAATAAACTGAAAGACATATGAATTTTTCAAACACAGGAACCGGTCTGGCCTGCTTGACGCCCCGCCAGGGGAAACCAAGAAGTTAGATTAGAAAGAGGAGAGGTCATTTTGTCAGAGACTACCCAAACAGAAAGCAATCATAACCAAATCAGTCCTCGTTGGAAATTCCCTTTCTTTACGATTTGGTCGGGTCAGGCCCTTTCCTTTTTGGGTAGCGCCATTGGGCGTTTCGCCCTGATCTGGTGGTTGACAGACCTGACCGGTTCAGCAGTTGTCTTGACGACTGCCACCTTGGCCGCTGTCCTCCCCCAGGTATTTTTAGGGCCTTTTGCTGGCGCTTATGTCGACCGCTGGAACAGGCGCAAGGTCATGATCGTCGCAGACAGCCTGATCGCTCTGGTCTCTCTAACCTTAGCTTATCTCTTCTGGTCAGATCAAATGCAAATCTGGCATGTCTATGTGGTCGTGTTTTTACGAGCAATCGGCTCTGCTTTTCACGGCCCAGCTATGAGCACTTCTACTTCTCTAATGGTGCCTGAAAAACAACTCTCCCGAGTTGCGGGGCTGAACCAAACCCTTAGAGGTTCCTTGATGATGGCTGGCCCACCCCTTGGCGCTTTGATTCTCTCATTCATGCCACTACATTATGTCATGCTCCTCGATCTTGCCACCGCCCTCCCCGCCATCCTGCCGCTCTTATTCATCAGGATCCCCCAACCAGAACGAAGCAGGAAAACAGAGGAAACTTCCATCTGGGTGGATGTAAAAGAGGGGATGGCTTATATTCGCGCCTGGCGGGGCTTGTTTACATTATTAATCATGGCAGCTATCGGCAACTTCGTTTACAACCCGATCATTTCCCTCTTGCCCCTATATGTCAAAGAATATTTTAGCGGTGGTGCTGCCGAACTAGGCTGGCTGCAATCAGCTCAAGGCATTGGGATTGTTTTTGGTGGTTTGATCTTGGGGGCCTGGGGGGGGTTCAAAAGCCGGATCCTCACGAGCCTTTTGGGGCAACTCCTGCAAGGTGCCGCCACCCTCATCTTTGGCCTCTTGGTTCCTGAGGCATTCGGCATTGCCCTTGTGGTTTGGGGGGCAGCCTTCTTTTTCAACGTCTTTTACAATGGCCCGATGTTTGCCTTGCTTCAGGCCAACGTAAAACCAGAGATGCAGGGCCGAGTATTTACGGTTCTAAACAGCATGGTCTTGATCGCTTATCCTCTCAGTTTGCTAACTGCCGGCCCGCTTACAGAAAAATTCGGTATCCAGATCTGGATCGTTACCGGAGGGGTTGTCGCAGTCAGCCTTGGTACTATCGCCCTTATGACCCCCGCTATCCGAAACTTAGAGAAAGACCACAAAGCCAAGCACCTTCCCAAAAACCAGAATAATGTTTTTCAACAAAGTGCAGAAAATGCGATAGCGGGTAATTTGAAAAAATCAGAAAAATGACTGGGACTGATGCAATAAGATATAGCCACCATATAAAAAGTTAACGGTTCTCCCGTTTATACAACGCAGGAATCGACAAAGAAACACACCTGGAGGTGTTGAAATGATAACTGAAGGCCTTCCAATAGAAACAGAAAATCTCAAACAGCACACTATCGGTCAATCCGTACTGCTACATCTTTTACCAGGCATCCTAACTGGTGCCGGCTATTTTGCCTTGCGCCCATTCCTCAACCAGTGGGGATTTCCTTCAATGATGGCACTCATGTGCGCTGTGGTCCTGATCTTATTGCCAGTTGAGTTGGGTTATTTGCTATATGAGGGCAAGAAGAAAAATGGTTATTTCTCCTTGCGTGGCGTGGTGTTATATCGCAAACCGATACCGCTCCAGCAGTATTTTCTCTGGATTCCTGCAATATTTGTGCTGATGGGCATTATCTTTATTCCGATGAAACCCGTCGATGCTTTCTTTCAACAGAAACTCTTTTCTTGGGTCCCTGTGTTCGAAAGCGGCTTGCAAGTAGGGTATTCGCAGAGCGCCCTAATCTGGACCTACATAATGGTCGCAATTTTTGGGGTTGTCATTGCCCCCACGGTTGAAGAGTTCTATTTTCGGGGTTATTTGCTGCCGAGGATGGAGTATGCCGGGAAGTGGGCCCCACTATTACATACTTTCTTATTTGGGATCTACCATGTTTGGACACCGTGGATGTTCCTGACGCGGACGTTGGGGATGTTGCCCATAACCTATGCAGTGCGGAGGCGGAACCTGAACCTAGGTATCATTTCCCATATCTTAGTGAATTCGTTAGATGTAATCACCGCTATCAGCTTTATTATTGGGATGAGCAGTATTGCTTAACCCCCACAACATCCGCAAGGAAATTTCTGAGATGAATACAATCACCAATAGATTATCACCTCTCCCTTTATGGAAGGCTGTATTACTTTTCGTTGCCACTTCCGTTCCTATCTACGTAGGCGTACACCATTTCATCCCGGTCCTTGAAAATCGAGGATATACCTTCCTTTCAAGTTACCTGATCTGCTTTTACCCCACATTCGCAGCGATGTTCTTGCTCGCTTTCATTTTATATTCGCGAGAGGGTAATTCTCTCTCCTGGGATGCTTTCAAGTCGCGATACAGGCTCCATCCTGTTAAAGGCAGGACATGGATTTGGGTCGCCTGCCTGTTCACATTTGGATTAGCAGCATCATTCGGTCTTTCATTTACCGGAAGATGGCTTGCATCCTTCCCGTTCTTCTCCCCACCGAACTTCTTGCCATCAGAGATCAATCCACTAAAAGCAGCAATCCCTGGCACTTTCATGGGTACATCCGTTCACGGTCAATGGGGCTATGCGGCAGCATACTTCCTAGGATGGCTATTCAACATCCTTGGCGAAGAGTTTCTCTGGCGGGGGTTCGTACTTCCACGGCAAGAGGTGAGTTACGGAAGGTGGGCCTGGCTAATTCATGGTGTTTTATGGACCGGGTGGCACTTTTTCTGGAAGTGGAATCTGATCTCCCTTATACCAATTACTTTGGGACTTTCCTTTGTAGTTCAAAAAACCAAGAATACAACAGTGGCCATCTTAGTACATGGTTTAGCAAATTTAATCCCGCTAATTGGTCTTGTGTATTACATACTCACCTAAATCTCGCAGAATCACCACCCTCCACTGCACGCCTGGTTAGCCCGTTTATTGCTCATCACACACCCCCGTGGTTCTGAAACCAAACAGTGCTATAATTAACGATCACACCATCTTTAGTCAAAAACTCCGCATAATTACAGCTTTTCGAAATTTTCCTTTGCTAAAAATCTCTAAAGTAACATAGCTATTGCGTGCCTTAAAAGCGATTCGTTCAGGAGAAGTATCTGTGAGATCGAGCAGCAAGGCATTTAATTTCTCAAATTTTCGTCTATTCTCAAAAAAAGGAGCGTCCCCTGATGAAGCCAAACACCCAGATTTACCGAGATGAGAACGGCACCCCCCATGTTGAAGCAGCTACCCGAGCCGATATGTATTGGGGACAGGGCTACGTCCACGCGCGGGATCGCGGCATGCAAATGCTGATGATGCGCGTCCTCGGGCAGGGCCGCCTCTGCGAGCTGCTCAACGACAGCGACGAAAGCCTCAGCATCGACATCTTCTTCCGCCGGATGAACTGGCATAACAACCTCAACACCGAATTCGAAAAGCTCAGCGCCAAACACCAAAGCTACATTCAATCCTACACCGATGGGGTCAACACCGCTTTCGCCGAAAAAACACCCTGGGAATTCAAACTGCTAGGCTACAAACCTGAAAAATGGTCATACCCTGATTCGATCATCATCTCGCGAATGGTCGGCTACCTCACCCTGGCGCAATCGCAGGCAGAAATGGAACGTCTCTTTGTCGAAATGGTGCAGGCGGATATCGCACCCGAAAAACTCGAAGAACTCTTCCCCGGCAACCTCGGCGAACTGGATATTGACCTGCTTAAAAAAGTGCAGCTCGGCGAGCGGATCGTCAACCCCGCCTCGCTCTGGAATCTTGCCGCGCCCCGCATGATGGCATCCAACAACTGGGTGATCAGCGGAGCACGCACAAAATCCGGTCAACCGATTCTCGCCAACGATCCACACCTTGAAGTCAACCGGCTGCCCAGTATTTGGAGCGAAATGGCCCTCTCCAGCGGCGGCCGCGATATCATCGGCGGCACGATGCCCGGCGCTCCTGGTGTGTTCGTCGGCCGCACCCCCGATATCGCCTGGGGAGTCACCTACGCATTCACGGATGCAGTTGATTCATGGGTTGAAAATTGTAAAGACGGAAAATATCTCCGCGAAGATCAATGGTTAGATTTCAACGTACGCACCGAGACGATCAAACGAAAAAAGCAGGCTGATCAAACGATTAACTTCTACGAAAATTCACATGGCACCCTGGATGGAGACCCACACCAGGCAGGGCTTTATCTTGCCACGCGCTGGACGGCATCTGATTCAGGAGCGCTTGTCTTCGGCGCTTTCTGTGACATCGCAGACGCCGCTACCGTGCCAGAAGGGATGGATACACTTGGACAAATTGAAACCGGCTGGAATTTCGTGCTCGCCGACACGGCAGGGAACATCGGCTTTCAAATGACCGGAATAGTTCCCAAACGCCGGGCAGGGGTCAGCGGGTTCGTTCCCCTGCCGGGATGGAAAGCAGAAAATGATTGGGTTACATATCTCAATATTGAGGAGATGCCGCGCGTGCTTAACCCTGAAACTGGCTTCTTCGCCACCGCCAATGATGACCTCAATCGATATGGCGTCGAGAAACCGATCAACATGCCGATGGGATCATATCGTGCCGAGCGAATCAGGGCGCTGCTTGCCGAGAAGGAAGATTTCACCGTGGAAGATGTCTTCGCGATGCACGCTGATTTGTATTCGCTGCAAGCCGAGCGTTTTATGAAGATTTTGCACCCGCTGCTGCCTGAAACACCGCAAGGCGAAATCTTAAAGAGTTGGGATTATTGTTACGATGCCGAATCGCAGGGAGCTTACCTCTTTGAAGCCTTCTACAAGGAGCTTTACCGCGAAGTATTTGGAAAGAACGGCTTTGGTGAAAATGCGCTTGATTTTCTTTACGATGAAACGGGAACATTCATTGACTTCTACCAGAATTTCGACCGCATCTTGCTGGCAGAGAGCTCAAACTGGTTTGGCAAAATGAGCCGGGGGGAACTCTATCGCAAAGCCGCAGAAAAAGCGCTCAGCATTACGCCAAAAACATGGGGGAGCAGCCGTCAATTTGTGATGAGCCACATGCTCTTCGGCGGCACATTACCAAGTTTCTTGGGCTTTGACCATGGGCCGATCACAGGTATCGGCGGACGCGCCACCATCCATCAGGGGCAAATTTACCGCAGCGCAGGGCGCACCACAACCTTTATGCCATCATTGAGGATCGTCACTGATCTGGCCTCGGAGAATCTATGGTCGAATTTAATCGGAGGCCCATCCGACCGGCGTTTCTCGAAATGGTATCTCTCTGATCTCAAAAACTGGCTGAACTACCGCTACAAGGTAACCAGGCCTGGAGGCGGGGAGAAGTTGGATTTTTAGTTATCGATAAGTTTTCCTCTGGATAACACTCATTGCCTCTGGGTCAACGGGGCAGCGGGTAAACCAAGAAAAATCTGGGGTTGGTAAATATAGACCAATTATATATAATGGAAATAGAGAATGATAAGTGGAATTAAAGAAATTTAATTATCACGAAGTGAGGAGAGCATATGGAAAACGTTCAAATGAAAGCAATGGGTGAGGAAGACCAAGGAAAAAGCGCTCTACCGTTGATAATACTTGCCGTAATGGCGCTGCTTTTCATTTATTTGGTCGGGCAGAAAACGCAGATTAGCTGCACCCGAGCATCTGCAAGCGAAGCCGACTGCCTGATCCAATCAGTATGGATGAATAGAGTCACAGTGCGTTCCAGAGAAGCTCTAGGGGTGCGAGATGCTTATCTTGATTCAAGTTATGACCGGGATGATGATTCAACTACCTACCGCGTCGTCCTCACGGCAAAAGATGGGGATGTTCCTGTTACAATAGCTTATTCATCAGGGAACATAAAGAAAAGCGCGCTGGCAAGCGATATTACTGAATTCATTAAATATTCAACTGCATCTGAAATAGATTTTTCCTATAAAAGTACAGGTGGGATCATCACCGCCATCGTTGTTGGGGTCTTCTTCGTTTTTTATGCATTGATTGTGTTTAAAGGAAGATCCAGCTAAAAGGCTGATCAAGTTTTTCTATTCAGGGGGGAAAAACCTGCCAGGAAACCAGCAGCGGGATTGGTTGACCAGGCAGGTCTGGATGGTTTGTTCGGTCAGTGTTGAGCAGTTCCCGGCGAAGGTTATCTTCCCCAACCTTCGCCGTCATAATAACGTGTGCCGCGATGGCCTTTGTGGGGAAAAGGCTTTTCGAGCTTTTCCCCAGGTGTATTTACAAAGATCAAGCTGCGCGGTTTCCCAGAGGCAGGATTGACCGCGCCGAACTCAATCCGGGCAATTTGGCAGCGCCCCACCAACATATCTTGCCAGATGGTGTAAACGTAATCTCCGACATTGAGGCGTGATGGTTTGCCCGCCATGTGAAATTCAAATTCCCCAACGCGTCCATCATACAAGGCGTCAACTGCTTCGACCCCTTCTTTTTGGGGGATGGTTTTTGTTATGCCGCTCATTATTTTCTCCTATGAATTCACTTGCGTTTCAAGCTGGTGGATATTCTGGCAAAAGCAATAAATATCCGAACTATCCTGATTGTTCCCACGCGACTGATTACCCCCCGTTAGATCCAAAGGCGTTTGCCAAAAGCACCATCAATTGACTTCTCAGCACTTTATATGAAAAATATCGTAACGCCAGGGAATAATTTTGATCGCAAAGTTCTTGCTGATAAGGAAGATCATCAAGGGTGCGCAAGGTCTCCTGGACAGTCTTTTCTGTAATGTAATCATCAAATTCAATCACCCGGAAGCCTTTGGGTCTGATATCAGTAGCAAAGATTGCATAGTTATTGACCACAATCGGTTTCCGGTAATAGAGTGCTTCTAAAAATGCGTTCCCAAAGCCTTCGATCAGGGATGGATAAGTTACCAGATCTGCTTGAGGGTAAGCATCCGACAGGCTGTAAATTTTCCTGCCGTCCTCAGTTTTTCCGCGATGCTCATCAAACAATTCAGAAGAGAAGATGGTCTTCACTCCCATCCGCTCAGCAAAATCAGCCACCCTGGCTTCATATTCGTAGCCATCATCTCCCGACGCATGGGAGACGACAAGGCGCGCTTTTCTTCCCATCCGGCTGACCAACTCAATGGCGTGTTCAATGCCCTTGCGCTGCACAACCCGGGTGGGCTGCAAGATGAACAACTCATCTTGCTCAATTCCCAGGGCCTCGCGTAAATCTGCAGAATATTGATCAGTCTCAGCTGGCGGATTTTCATAATCCATCACATTAGGCACGATGGTCGACCTGACTCCCACCCGCCTGGCCAATTGGTGACTGGCTGAAGAATTTATCACAACATGTTGCACCGATTTCAAATTAGGGGGAACCGCCATGGATATGTAATCCCGGATTGAATTGACAAGCAGCGGTTTTCTTTCCCAGGTAAAATCGTGATGATGGGCGATGGTCGGTATGCCAGTTTCGGCGATTAGCTCAGTTAACGCCATGGATAAGGAAATATTCAGCGGGAAGGATAATACATTCTGGGGAACTAACAAATCGAGATTAAATTCATTCACAAACTTGAAAAGGTGTTTTTTGAAAAATTCCCTTTTTTCATGTATCCAGCGAGTTTCTTCTGGCGTTCGCTGAGTAGAGTTGAAAAATTGATGGTAGTATTCCCGATTTTCAGGATCCAGGAAATGGGCCTCCTCTACAACCATAGAACGTTCCGGGGGGCGATCGGATAAGCCAGAAAAGTAGAAGCAAGTATGGCCCATCTCCTCCAATACTTGTGCCCACTTGGAGGTTTCGAGAGAAACTCCGTCTGTCCCTTTGAACCGAAATGAGATAAATCCAATATTAAGTGATCTTCGAAGAAGGTTATCCATATTTATTCCGTTTTTTTTGAATGGAGAACAGGGAACATTCTCTTTTTTTTTCAATGTCACGCACTCGTTTTATTCCCAAATACAGTATTTGGATACCGATGATTTTATCTTAAGCTGGATGAATTAGCTTAAAAAAGTAATCTTTAAACCTATCAAATTGGATAGCCTTATTGAAATTATTTACAACCAAATTACGTGCATTCATTTTCATTTTCTGATACATTTCTTGATCTGACCATAATTTTTTAATCGCACCCGCAAGTTCATCCTGGTCGCCAGGCTCTACCAGATATCCTGTTTCCCCTTCGATCACCAATTCCGGCACTCCCCCCAGGTTGGAGGAAACAACAGGCACCCCCATGGCCACTGATTCCAACAACACATTGGGAAGCCCTTCTTTGTAAAGGCTGGGCAAGACGGTGATGTCAATTCGCTCAAAAATATAGTTGGGTTCATCTGTAAAGGGGAAGAAGGTTATCTGCTGTTCCAGCCCCATTTCTTTTGCTTTCTGCTTCAAGAGGTCCTCATCAGGCCCATCACCAACGATGATCAAGTGAGCTTTGGGAAAATCGCCTTCAACCAGTTCTTTTAAGGCTCCAAATAAGACAATGTGTCCCTTGCGAGGTTCAATTGAACCAATACTCCCAAGAATAGGGGCAGCATCTTCTGGCAACCGATAACGTTTTTGAGCCTCGATTTTTGCGCTTTTTTCTGATTTGAACCTTTCAACATCGGTTCCCTGGTAAAGCAGCTTAACTTTTTCCTCAGGGATTTTGTAAGAATCAACCAGATATTGGCGGGTGAAATCCGCGATGGCGATTACCGAGGAATTGATCGTTTCGTCAGGCAGATAAAATTCTCGCAGATACTCGGGCACGATGGTGCCGGTCTTTGGGATCAAATGTGTTTTTAAAATCCCCTCTTTTATGCAGCGCCCGGCAAACACAGAGCAATGAAAGCCTTCACGCGGCGGGTGTACGGTGCAGATCACCACATCACAATCCCTGAGCGCCTCAGTCCAGATTTCTTGATCGTGCGCACTCTCTTTTACAACGCCGTCCCAGTCGTAGGTAGCGATATGCGCACCCGTTTGTTGGTTTTGTTTTACCATCCAACTTCCTTGAGGGGCAATTAATGTGACCTCGAGACCTCGTTCGAGAAAGGCTCGAATGGCTTCCGTTACCCAAATTTGGGTACCGCCATGCAGATGAGTGTCCTCAATAAAACCAATTCGCATCTTTCCTCCAGGTTATCCACCACCTAATTGAGCCAATAGCTCCTCGAATTTTTTTCTAAGAACCAGGCGACCATATCGAGATTGCACTGCAGTTCGATTATGTGCAACCGACGGAAGATTCTCTCTCGATGACAGCAACATGGCGGATACTTTTTCTAAAAATCGCTGTGAAAACATCCTTTCCGGATATTTAATATATTGGATTTGTAGTTTATCAGGAAGCCCTTTTCCGATCACATCCCGAAATACTTCTAGCGGGTAGTACCGGCTGCAGATAATCGGGATCCCAATCGCGCTGGCCTCAATGATCGGCAGTCCCCTCCCCTCTGTTTCACTTGGGAACACAACCGCGTTAGCCATCCGGTAAATGGAGTCAATCGTCAGAGGAGGGAATTGACGAGTTGTAAAGACAGGATGGTCATCCTGGCCGGCTGAAAAGGAGATAAAGACCCTTTGAGAAATATTTTCTGGAAGCTTCTCAACCAATCTTTTGTACGCGAACAATATTTTTTCTAGATCTTTCTGATGCTCTTTTGGTGTCGGGCCGGTGATATGCAAAACAAGCTGTCTATCTGGGTTTTTTGCAAATTCCTCGCCCAGTGAACTTCTTCTTAATAATGCTTTTATCAGATCAATATTTCGTTCTATCCTTTTCCGGGCAACGATCCGCGTGGGTTGAAGCAGGATGATCAAGTTATCTGACTCAGGATCAATCGATAAATCTTTTCGAGCGCCAATCGTTATCGGCGTTTGATCGATCATCCATTCATCTAACCTGCTTAAATGCTGATCTATGGAAACTGGCCGTAATTGAGCTTCACCATTTGATAAGATCAGAGCCATTCTTTGGCGGGCAAACCTGACATCTTCATCCGTGTAAGGCTCAAAAAACTGGTCGCCAATCGATGTCGATATTTCATGAACTTTTTCTATTGGAATACCAAAGCGTTTAATTAATCTTCGAGATTGACGGGTGTTGATGTTTACCTGCAACCAAGATTTACCATTCCAAGGATAAAGAGATTGGAAAAGCGAGAAAAAGGGCTCATGTTTATAATTTCGGAAAAAGTGGTCGCGCACACCAGAACTTCCTTCAAGTTCTCTTTCATCGGCGGGTTTACCGGATTCCCAATAAAAGTCATGGTTTGAATTCAAAACGTGTAACCCCAACAGCTCAGCTGCAAGTACTACGCCCATGGTTAAAGCCATGTTGCCGGGGTTGGAGGCTATATTGACAGGGATCAATAATGCGATCTGATGATCAATCAAGTATTTACCCAACCGCCTGGCAATTGAGACCGCCTGTCTAAATATTTCGATTGCCAGCTCTTTTGATTCCTGGCTGTTTAATTTAATCTCTTTTTCAAAAAGAGCCCGAAACCATTTCCCGTCATCCCATTTGGTCCAACCATTGATCCCCTCGACCTCAAACCTGCACCAACTATCACTTAGTATCGAAGAGGCTTCTTCATGAAAATTACCGGCGATCATATGCACTGAATTCTCAGAAAAGGGGGCGAAAATTTCTTCTAATCTTTGAGCATACTTTGAGATTTCTATCGAAACCCCATCAATCCCAAAATCAAATGTAATAAAAGCTGTTCCTTTTGCATATCGAGCTAGATAACTCTGTTTGTCAAGTTTTTGAGCTGGCTGATCAATTCTTTTTACCTGTTCCAGGATTTGGGCAATATCAGACCAACTCCCTGGATTGAATTCGTCCAGAGCCAGGTTAAATTGATCAAAGAGGTTTTCAGATTTTGCTGAGTTCATAGGGTAATTATGGAACAAACAAGCATATAGTTATTTGCTGCAAAATAAATGCGGTCGTGCATGGGGAAACCAGTGATCCGCAAATAATGGGTAATTAGAATTATATACTAATAATATCCGAATTAACATCAAAATCATCCGTTTTGGCGCTCCTGGACCAAGACAATTTACCCCCGTTTTACTGCAAACCCAGAAAACTACTGGGAGATGTTGTATCTCTGGAAAAAAACAGGTCAGATTGAAACTTTAGGGCTTACAAAACAAATCATCAGAACTGGTCCTGGAAATTATCATATGACCTTCCCTATCAAAAGTAATTATTCCTATTGCTTCTATAAAGGATTTCCCCAATTTCTCCCTTTCGCAACCCAAGACGATCACATCCGAAGCATGAATAATTTCCTTAGGTTCGCGCGATGCTGGAAGATATACATCCACGATATCCTCGTTGAGTAAAACAAATTCGACTCTATCAATATCAAGTTGATAAAACGGAAGCGAGGGCTTATGATGAATTCTGGAACCGGACGGAAAATATCTTGGATATAATAGTCTTCCACCAGTAATAATTGAACCCGGTTCGGTTAAGAACTCCTCTAAATCCTTAGAATTAAAACTTGAATCCTGTGAAAAGAAATTGAATATATTCTTGTCCTCAATTAACTTCTCACTCGAAGAATACCGTTGAGGAACTATCAATGGGCCAAATGCCATTAAACATGTGATCAGAATAAAAGCTCCTCCCTTCGTGACAATATCTGACCATTTTAATGATAGACGATCCCTAATTTGTTTGTTAGTTAGCGCATTGCTGCTTTTTAATTTATTCTGAAATAAATTCCTGGCCATACCGATAAGTACAGAAATGCCAAATGAAAAATAGAAGAGGGTGGTCCATTCAAATGGTTTAATATAGCGCCAACCAGAAGTATGAACCAGTGCATCGCTCGAATTATATAAAATATGGATGAAAAGTGGAACTAATCCAACAATTCCATTCCTCCGGTAAGAATAAAAAATGCCAGTTGAAAGAAAGAATAAATTAATACCTAAAAATAATTTATCCCCAAGCCTTAAATTCCCATACCAGTCTGCATAAAGGAAATAGCTAGAATCATAATAATCTTGTGGGTCCAGAACCTGATAACTAGAGGGCAGTGCTAATACTGAGAGCACCTCATTATGTAGAAAATGGGAAACAAACTCTTCAACAAAACCAACAATTTCATTTTTTTTATCTGGAGATGTCCACTCCAGGGATGCCGTTTTCGCCATCAAATTTATGGTCTCATTCTGATCATGCAAATCATGAAGCTGAAAAGCATTTGTTGTCTGATTTGAATACCATCTATCCTTGAACAGCATATCAATTCTTCCCGGATCAATAGAGAAGGAGCCGACTGCAATATAATTTCTAAGCATCCAGGGAAAAATGATTAAAAAAACAAATGCGCAAATAATTAACAAATTTTTGAAGTTCTGCCTGGTTATCAACATTCTCCCATAACCAAATAATAACAACAGAAATCCTAATAACGCAATAAGTGTGTGCATCCTTATTAACATCGAGAGTGTTAATAAACCGAACACAACAAAAAATAAATTATTTCTTCGCTTTGGCTCTTGATACCAAACAATAACATAGTATGCCACAATGATGAGGAGAACCATTGTGGGATTTTCAGTCATCAATAGTTTCGAATGTGTCACCCGAATAGTTGTGGGGCTAGTAATCGCGTTTATCTCAAGAATGGTTCCGATACTGGCTAAAAACACCCCAAGGAAATTTCCATGAAGACGTTTGCCAATCAGATATAAAAATGGAACGAAAATCGCTAATATCCCTGCTTGCAGGCTCGACAGAATTATATAATTTTGATTTGAGATTAAATGTAGAACTGCCAAGAAAGTGATGTAAATTGGCCTCAGCGTGTAATTCCTATAAAAAAATCCCTCTCCAATTAAAATTGATTGTGCGGAAGTATCATATAGTGCTGCATCAGAATACGGATAATAAATTTCGCCTCCTGTTGTTGGGGCAAAAAAATTATGTGCAGGCTCAGTTTGGATCAATAATATAGCCGCAATTCCCCAGATAATAATAAAAACAAATAAGTTCTTCCTCTTGGTTGAAAGTCGTTTGCCGAAGTTTCTAAACTTGGAAAAGAAAATGGTGGTTGCAGCTGCGAGAATCACCCCAACAACTACTTGATAGCCAAAAAGTAAAGTGCCGGAATTACTCCAATATACAAATTTTGGGGTAATACCTATTCCAGTGAGGTTAATAATTATCCAGGTAATTATAAATATTCCGAATATTGTTATCGGCCCTACGAACCACAATACGTAAGGTTTCTCTCCGCTATTCAATTTCTTAAATCGATAATTATTTAATATTCCTAAGGAAAGCCAAAGCAAACACACCATAGCCAAATAAGCAAGCAGCGGTTTTAGATGGAGGTAATAGGCCTGGTTACTCCCAAAATCATGGGATCCGAGAAAGGCCAGCCAGGTAAACCCAAATGCGCCGACCAACAATATGTCAAAAATTGTATTGTAATTTGAATAGATTTTATTAAGCAGGTATTTCCATTTTTTAGATTCCCGCTTGAGAAGCAGTATGCCAAACAACAGGTGCATTAGCATAATGAATAATAATAAGCCAGCCAATAGCAACCGGCTTGCGGATAAGCCAAAAACAATACTAGATGATTTCTCAGAAGGATTATTGATCATTTCGACAAGAAAAACTATCCCACTTAATGAAATTATAAACGAAACAATAGTTGGAAATACTCTCCAGAATTTCTGAGTGAGCTCTTGTCTATTTTCCATCTTTCGGATTAAATTCTCGCTTTCTCTCAGAAACAGACCTGTATGTCACTCAAATGAAAGTTAAATTCTATTTAACTATATCAGATCTTCTTTTTCATATCCCAATATACCTTGGAAGTAAAGAAAGTCAAAGCGCTTTTAACATGCATAAAGAAAAAGCGTAAGTTCTTTCTGCTTTTCCTTTGTGCATCATGAATGATATGAGTCTCAGCATCAACGGCAATTGAATTGCCGTTTAATTTTGCACGACAACTAAAATCGACATCTTCAAAATACAAAAAATATTTCTCATTAAAACCATTCAATTCCCGAAAGGTTTTTGACCTCATCATTAGAAATATTCCAGCAAGCCAGTCAGGATATATGATTTTAGTGTTTTTTGGAAGCACAACATTCAATCGTTTTCCGGTAAAACCAACAATGCGGGTATAAAACTTACTCAAAGACCGAAATGAATCTTGGATATTATCATCATGATCAACAATAAGTGGCCCAATAATATCAATAGAATCGGTTTCCATCTTTTTAATTAAAGGAATAAATACATTGTCTGGAAAAATAACGTCGGGGTTCAAGGTGCGAAAATATTCCCCTTGCGCAAATTCAAACGCCCAGTTCAGGTTTGAAGATAATCCTTTTTGAATTTTATTATTGTAGAATTTAATTGGAAGAGGAAAATCACTCGGAATATCAATTGGAGTATCCGGAATATTCTCAACGATAATTAATTCAGCTGGAAATTTTC
>JBDLJU010000045.1:0-16501 GCA_039714215.1 Chloroflexota bacterium
TCTGGTGAGGTTAGGTCACCAGGTAAAAATCTTTGACAGTTTCTCTGAGGCCGGTGGAATGATGCGGGTGGGGATTCCGCCGCATCGTCTGCCTTACGACCGACTGGAATGGGAAATTGAGCAGATTAAAAATGAGGGCGTTGAAATTCAGCTTAACACCAAAGTAGATGACATTACGGGCTTACTTGAGCAAGGTTATGACTCTGTCCTGATTGCTACCGGTGTACATAAAGCGATTAAGCTCCCGATCAGGAACGCCAACCACCCGGATAATTGGGAAAGTGTTGATTTCTTAAGGAGAGTTTTCCTTGGTGAGAAGATCAAGCTGGCTGGCAAGAAAGTAATTGTTCTGGGTGCGGGGGATGTTGCTCTTGATGTAGCCAGAACAGCAGTGAGATTGGGAGAACCTGAAGTCAAAATCGTTTGCCGGGGGATGCGTGCTTCCGATCATGAAATTGAAGCCGCAAAAATTGAAGGCGTGAAAATTGTTCCCAACAATGTGTTCAAAAAGGTGGTTGTGAAGCGTAACAAAATTGTGGGAATTGAATGCCTCAAAGCGGAAGTCGGTGGGATTGTTGACGGGCGCAGAATCGTTGAAGAAATCCCGGGAAGCGAACACATCGTCGAAGGCGATTTAATTATTTGGGCGTTGGGTCAAAATGCAGATTACTCCTTCTTGCCCTGGGACGGATCAATCAACACACAGTACCCCAAAGGCATACAGGCAGATCAGAATTTGATGACCACCAAGCCAGGTGTATTTGTTGCCGGAGATGTAAAATTCGGGGCAACTTCCTTTGTAGTTGATGCGATTGCTGATGGCCATCATGCTGCCCGTACGATCGACAGATATTTACGCGGCAGCGAAGGCGTTCCTGAGCCGGAAAAAACACTGCCGGTTGCGGTTATCGAGCGAGATGCGATCGAAACTAAAATCCAACATGGACAGGCTTCAGCTGAAAACAGATTAACAACGACTTCCATTTCGGCAGCTAAGCGACGGAACAACTTCGATGAAGTTGATCTTTGCCTGGCCGAAGAAGATGCTCTTCTTGAGGCTTCCCGCTGTGTTGAATGTGGAGTTTGCTCCGAATGTATGGAGTGTGTCACCGCATGCGAAAAGGAAGCGATTAATCACCAGCAGCAGGAAATCATCGAAGAGATAAACGTTGGAGCTATCATCTTGGCTACCGGGTTCAAAGATTTTGACCCAGCAGTCGCGCCAGAATATGGGTCAGGGCTCCCGAACGTGGTCACCGCGATGGAATTTGAACGGTTGATCAATACAGGCGGCCCAACCGAAGGGCAGGTATTATTGGCCAACGGAAAAAAGCCTAAAAAGGTAGCAATCATTCACTGTGTTGGCAGCCGCGATGAAAAATATAACGAATACTGCTCGCGGGCTTGCTGCATGTTCTCGCTGAAGCTTGCGCAATTAATCCGTGACTATGTTGATGCAGAAGTTTTTGAAATTTACCGGGATATGCGCACCTTTGGCAAAGGCTATGAAGAATTTTACAACCGGGTCGAGGAAGATGGCGTGCATTTTTATCATGGCCGGGTGAAATCTGTCACAAAAAAGAAAGGTAGCCTAAAGGTAAGTTGGGATGATGGCTACTTTGATCAACCTGATTCCGTAGAAGTCGATATGGTCGTTTTAGCGACCGGATTTGAGCCGCAGCCGGATGCCGATGAGGTGGCTCACACATTCGGGATCAGCCGTAGTGTTGATGGCTTCTTCCTGGAAAAGCACCCGAAGCTCGGACCGGTGGAAACCAGCACGAATGGAATTTTCTTGGCTGGCGCCTGTCAGAGCCCGAAAGACATCCCAGACAGCGTTGCCCAGGCTGGCGCAACTGCTGCTGCAGCCTTGGCTTTGATCGATCAAGGCCAGGTGGTCTTAGACCCATTCATTGCCGCTGTGAACAACGGATACTGCGCTGGCTGTGGTCAGTGCGCAGCTTCCTGTCCGTACCAGGCAATTGAAATAATTGACCAGATTGCAGTGGTAAATCAATATCAATGTAAGGGCTGCGGCACTTGTGCAGCGGCATGTCCGAATAAGGCTGTTTCTTTAAAACATTATGAGGACGAGCAGTTGATTGCAGAGCTGCTTGGCGCCTTACATTAGGAGAAGGATATGTTTGAACCCAAGATAATTGCATTTCTTTGCACCTGGTGCAGCTATACTGGGGCTGATCTTGCTGGAACATCACGCAAGTCTTCTCCATGGAATATTCGAGCCATCCGGACACCATGTTCCGGGAGAGTTGCACCAGAATTAATCATTAAGGCGTTTTCAGAGGGGGCTGACGGGGTGTTGGTACTCGGGTGTCATATCGGTGAATGCCATTATGACAGCGGGAATCACCGCACTGCAAAGCGGATTCCTTTGCTTAGCAGCCTGCTAACAATTACCGGTTTAGAACCTGAACGTCTCAGGTTAGACTGGGTATCTGCATCCGAAGGAGTAAGGTTCTCGCAGATCGCTCAAGAATTTACTGAAACGGTTCGTGAACTTGGTCCGTGCAAATGGAATGCTCCCGATCTGTTTTTTGCGACTCAGCCAGAAATAGTAGAGGCCACCGAGACTAAAGTCGAGGTGGGATCGTGATTACCAAAAAGATACAGGAATATGCCAGCTCATTATTAGCAGATCAGGTTGTGGATTGTGTAATTGGATACGAGGTGGGGCCTCGAAGAACCACTCGACCGATTTTTGTTGATCAGCAAGCAGACACGGATCGTCTGGTTTGGAACCAGAACTGCTCGCACAATCTGACCGTATACCTGCGGCAGAAGCTCAATGATACGGAGGGGCGAATTGGGATTGTGGTGAAACCATGCGACTCAAAGACGATTAACGTTCTTGGCGCTGAAAATCGGATAGACCGGGACCGTCTCCATATAATTGGCATTGAATGCGAGGGGATATTAGAGGGTAATGTTAAACAGAATGCAGACTCTGGGGAACTACAGCGGCGCTGCCTGGCCTGTGATCTAACTGAACCGCTAGATATGGATTACATGATTGGCGGATCGATTGAAAGAAAAAATCTGCCGGATAATAGTACCTCAAATAAGCTAAGCCGATGGTTGGAGAAGGCGACTGCTGATGATCGACTTGAGTATTGGCTCAGTGAATTTGACCGTTGTATTCGCTGTTATGCCTGCAGGCAGGCATGTCCGCTTTGTGACTGCCCGACTTGCCTGTTTGAGCGGGAAGATTCCATTTGGACTGGCAGCAGTGCAACCACAAAAGATAATCGTAGTTTTCACTTGGGACGAGCTTTCCATCTTGCTGGCAGGTGCATTGGTTGTGGGGAATGTCAGCGAGCCTGTCCAATGGATATCAACCTCGGAGAATTGAACCGGGTTTTAGCTCGTGAGATGGAAGAGCAATTTCATCACCGGGCTGGCTACACTGTAGAGCTCTCGCCGATTACTACAATTCTAGGTGAAGGGAGATAGTCGTATGGATTTCATCTCAAAAAAAAGCCTAGAAAGTTGGTTGGCTTCTGTAGCAGAAACGAAAAAATTATATGCCCCCGTTTATACAGATGGGGTTTTGTTATATCAGCAGCCAAACGAAATTGAGGATATCGTTTGGGATTTCTCCAGGCCTGTGCAATCCGCAAAAGAAATAATTTTTCCTCAATCTGAAAAAATGCTGACTATCGAGAAGAACGGCCAAAATATTCAAATCATCGAGAATTTAAACAATGATATATCAGTTATCTTCGGTGTGCGATCATGTGACGCACGCGGCTGTCTGGTGCTCGATAAATTGTTAGTAGAAGCAGAACCCGTAGATCATTATTATAAAACCCGACGAGAAAACACCGCTTTGGTAGGACTTGCCTGTGAGGAAATGGGCGACACATGTTTCTGCACTTCTGTCGGTGGGGGACCAGACAACAGTGAGGGACTTGATGTGATGCTTCATCGCCATCAAGACGGGTATTTAGTCGAAATCGTTTCATCTGCTGGAGAAGAGCTGTTTAATGGAATTGAATTCGATCGACAAGATATTGCTTTCAATGAAAGACGATTTGAGCCTGAATTCGTGCTTCCCTCTCAGGACCTGCTGAAAAGTTCATTCGACTCCGAAATTTGGCGATCGGAGTCCGAGCGTTGCTTAAGCTGCAGGATTTGCGCTTACGTATGCCCGACCTGCCGTTGTTTTGATGTTCGAGATGAACCGGGAGCCTCAAACAATGGGACTGAGATCGTTGAGAGGATCAGGGGCTGGGATAGCTGCAGCGGTGAAGCATACCGCCGCATAGCGGGTGGGCATAATCCGCGTGAGGCTAAAGCCGACCGCCTGAGGAATCGAATTTACTGCAAGCTGCATTACACCCAGGAGCAGTCTGGGATGATGGCTTGTACGGGCTGCGGGCGATGCATTGATTCATGTCCGGTGAATATCGACATCACTGAAATAATTGGATTGATTTTAGAAGGAGAACCAGGATGAGCAATCAGAATGTGATGATTCCTACTGTCGGCAAATTGGTTCAAGTAAAAGATATTGCGCCTGAGGTAAAGATGTTTGGGATCGAACTCACCAAAGGTTTAGACAATGGTAATTCCACCTACCGTCCTGGACAGTTTGCTTTCATTTCTGCATTCGGTAGCGGTGAAGCTCCGTTCGGGATTGCTTCAGCTGTTGAGCCGGGCGGAGTATTGGAATTCGCTGTACAACGCTTGGGGGGAGTGACAACTGCGCTTCATGAATTAGCGGAAGGCGATTCGGTCGGGGTGCGAGGTCCGTTAGGAAATTGGTTTCCAATGGACGAGTTTAAAGGGCATAACTTATTGGTGGTTGGTGGCGGGATCGGGAGCGCACCTTTGCGTCCTGTGATCCAGGAAGTGGCGGCGAACAGATCTGAGTATGGCGACCTATCGATTCTGATGGCCGCACGCACACCGCAACATCACCTATTCTTAGAAGATTACCCTGAGTGGGAGAACATCCCCGATTGTAATTTGCATCTCACTGTGGATGAGTGTGATGAAGACTGGAAATGCGAAGTGGGACTTGTAACTGATCTGTTAAAAATTACAGATCCAAAACCGAAGGATACGATCGCAATCATGTGCGGCCCCCCAATCATGATCTATTATGCGGATAAGGTCTTGGTTGAAATGGGATTTTCCCCTGAGGAGCGTTACGTGACCTTAGAAGCGCGGATGCACTGTGGAGTTGGAAAATGCGGACGGTGCAATTTGGGTGAAACCCTGGTATGTGTTGATGGTCCGGTATTCTCAATGGATCAGGTCGGAGAATTTTTAGAGAGCTATCTCTAAGTTCTATTTAGATTGTTTGCGCAAAGTTATTATTCGTTAGCTAGGAACGTAAGCTCATCAGCTGAATATTTCTATTGATCAGCCGTTCACTGATGATCTCATTTAAATTCTTAAGCATTATGTAGCCCTGTGATTTTTCTTGATCCATCAACTTGGATAGTTTTTCACCATTGAAGCCGATTAACTTTGACGGCAGTTCAGCAATCGCTCCCATTGTATAAATCTTTGGCTTAACCAACGCTGACCAGCCTATTATTTCTCCACTTAAGTAAGGATTGAGACGGTCAATTTCATTTTCCCGAAAACGAATTGTCAGAGCGACCTTTCCTTCGGTGATTAGATAGATTTTCTTTGCAGGTTGATCCTGTCTGAATAACCACTCTTCTTCAGCCAATATTATTTCTTCACCGATGGGAAGCATCTGTTGGATAAAATCCTCATCGAGGTTCGCAAAAAAGGGATAGCGCATCAGGGTTGATTTGTTAATCATCTAAACCTCCATGTTGTGAAGATATGATTGGCAGCTGGTAATTTAAATTATTGATATGTGGCAATAAGATTTGAAAGTTGAGATTTTGTTGTCTTCACTATACAATTAAATAAAACATTTTTCAAGCTGCCGACAATAAAGTCAAGATAAATATTTCTATCTAAAATACCTCTCATTTTTACGTTCCAGATTATTTCTGTTGAGATATTTATTAAAGGATTGGTTGATGAATTTTCCAATCTGGAATGAGTTTACGTGTACAATAAATTAACCACCAAGGCAGACAATTATTGGAAGGAATCAGAATGGATATCAAAGAGAAAATTAAAAAAATTGATCTATTTAGCAGTCTTTCGGCTAAGCAATTTGAACAATTGGCAGAAATCTCCGAGATCGTAAAGTTTCCAGAAGGGGAGAAGCTGTTCCGGGTTGGGGAAGAAGCTCAAAATATATATATTATGATGGAAGGCAAAGTAAGCATTCAGGTCTCATTAAGCTCACGGCCTGAAATGGTTTCGATTGTAATCTTAAGTAAATTTGGGCAGTTGATCGGTTGGTCTGGTTTGATGGGGCCAAGCTACTATACAGCCGACGCTATCTGTGTTGAGGATAGCCAATTCTTAAAGATTAAAGGTAAGGAATTATTTGAGATTTTGGTCGCCGATAAAGAAGCAGGATTTGATGTTTTAAAAGGAATTGTTTCGATTGTCAGCGAAAGGCTGCGTAATATTCAGCGGGTTGTATTAAAAACAATGTAGGTCTGAAAGGGCTGGCTTTACCAATTAATCCAAAATTGCGGTTGATTATTGGATGGTGATCTGCGAGAGCAAATCCCAGCCGAAATACAGGATGCTGCATATGCAAATTAAGATCAAGGCTCCGGCAGCAATGATCAAGCCTTTTTTGCTGCGGCATCCTTTCCTTTGTGGTGGAGAATCAAGGGGTTCACTTTCAATTTCTTTACTTTCCAAAGGCGGGGCAATGGGAGGTTTTTGGGATACTATTGGCTTGTTAATCACAGCTCGAAAACTAAAATTCCCAACCTGGATCTGGTCGCCGTCAACAACTTCGGTTGGTTCGGAGATTTTTTCATCATTGAGCAGCGTGCCATTAGTGCTTTCCATGTCGATCAGCATCCAGCGCTGGTCTTTGGTGTGGACAATCTTTGCATGATGGCGGGACGCCTTAGGAGATTCGATCACAATATCACAGCTCCCGCTCCTGCCAAAGCTGATCCCATCTGTCAGATTGTAGGTGTATCCTCGGTCTAGCTCTGAAATAACTTCAAGATAATCAGGTGGCGTTGGGGGCGCGGGGTCAAAATGTGGGGTTGGGGTGATTTGTTCGCCAAAATCAACCAGCGTTTCTGCCCGGTTTGAAAACCCGGGAAGTTCAGCGCCGCATTTAAGACAATGGTGAATCACTCCATAATTGGTTGTACCGCAGTGTTGACAGATCCTCTCTTCGTTTTTGTTCATCAATTTCTTTCCTGGTGTCTGGATGATTAATAAATTATAAATCATTAATTCAGAAAAATTTTGGAAATACACAAATAGTTGATATTCAACTGTAAGCGAAAAATTCCTGAATGAGATGTTCTTAGCCTGGGAGACTTGCTGAAGTTAATTATCCCAATTCCTAAAAAATATATTGGGTGATAAGATGATAAAACTTAGGTGCGATTGGACCTGAGGACCTGGTCACTGATTTAAACAAAGGATGGGCAGATTGCCTATGAAGCTAAATCGATTGGTAGTTTTAGCGTTACTTGCTATCGGTCTGCTTGCCGCGGTGAACATACTTTTGGAGAGAGAGTCTCTTGGTGAGAATGGAATTCCACAGTCTGCTTCACAATCGTCCTCTCGAGACACAATTGTGGTGCAGCAACCCGTTCCAATGACAGATCAATCTCTGGAAACTCCAGATTTCTATACCGCGAAAATTAATCCAATAGACGGAGCTTCTTTGGTTTTTATACCGAGTGGAGAATTCATGATGGGTGCTGAGATTAACCAAACTATAGAATTGTGTTTTAGCTACCGAGATGAGTGCCTCGCAGAAGATTTTGCTGATGAGGAACCTGTCCATGCGGTAAAACTTTCATCGTTTTGGATATTCCAGCACGAAGTTAGCAACGAGATGTACCGGAATTGTGTTGACAAAGGCGGTTGTCAGATTCCTGCACTAACAGACTTTTACAACGATCAAGAATATTCAGATCACCCAGTGGTGTATATAAATTGGTATGCAGCGGCAGATTACTGCGATTGGGCTGGCGGGCGATTGCCTACTGAGGCGGAATGGGAAAAAGCGGCCCGAGGCGCTGACCAACGATTTTATCCTTGGGGGGAAGTGGGGAATTGCCAGCTCGCCAACTACAAAGGTTGTGTTGTTAAGATGACCAATCCGATTAATGGCTTGAAGGAAGGCGCCAGTCCTTTCGGAGTATTAAATTTGGCGGGAAATGTAGCCGAGTGGACGGCGGATTGGTATTCGACCGATTATTTTTCAATTACACCGTATATCAATCCCATTGGGCCCATGGCGGGTGAGTTCAAAGTGATCCGGGGAGGCTCATGGAAAAATCCTGTATTTGGATTGCGCACGACGAACCGGGCGGCTAATTTCCCTGAGATATTTAGTACCGGGATTGGATTCCGCTGTGTAATTGATCATCAATAATAAAACGAAAATCAAGATTGAGGGTTAATATTTTTTAGTTGAATTATTTTCAAATTGATTTACCGCAAATTTATTAGAATGTTACCTAATCGGAGGAGAAGTAAATGAAAAAGATAGCAATCGTTACTGATACGGATGCCAGTTTACCAGCAGCATTGGCTGCAAAATTCAATATTCGGCAGGTGCCCATCACGATTCATTTTGGGGATGAGGTACTTGAATCAGAGATTGATATTACCGACAAAGCTCTTTTTGAACGAATTGAGAAGGATGGCTATCTTCCGACCACTGCTGCGCCATCACCTGGCAAGTTTGCTGAAGCATACCAGGCAGCCTTTGAGGAGGATGGAGCCGACGCAATCATTTGCCTGGTAGTAAGTGGTGAAGTCAGTGCGACCTATGATTCTGCTCTAATCGCTGCCAATGAACTGATGCCGGACCGAGATATCACTGTGGTTGACACTCTCAGCTTGACCATGGGACAAGGCTTCCAGGTTTTAGCTGCCGCTGAAGCTGCCGCAGCTGGGGCCTCGATTGAAGAAGCGATAAAACAGGCAAAAAGAGTTGGAGAGAACACTCATTTATTTGCGGCGCTCTCCACATTAAAATTCCTGGCGATGAGCGGAAGGGTCGGAAATATTGCCGCCGGGATGGCAGCGATGTTAAATATCAAACCAATTTTAACCATCCGAAATGGCACTTTAGATATGCTAGAAAAAGTCCGCACTCGTAAAAAAGCCTGGGCGAGGGCGATTGAATTAGCAAAAGAAGCCGCGGGGAGCAAACAGATTCAACGGATGTCGATTGTCCATGTAGATGCACATGAGTATGCGGAAGAATTTGAAGCGTTGTTAAGGGCGAGTATGGAGTGCCCAGAAGAAATCATTGTAACGGGTTTGACAGCAGGGCTTTCTGTCCATTCTGGTCCAGGATTTGTCGGCGTGGCTTTCGTTTCTGGCGAGTAACCTAATCCAAATTATATCGAGCGTCTTGCTGCCCGATATTATAAAACCCTTTATTCGATATGTAAAAAAAGGTCAGGCTTTTTCTGCCTGACCTTTTTTATTTTTATGGATTGTTGTCTTATGGAGTCTCTGCCTCGACGATCACAATGTCGCTGCCGCTCCGGCCAAACACTTCGGGGGAGTACATTTCCTCCGCTTTGGCCGGGGGAACAATGAAGGTGCCGGGCATTGTCGCACGAGTGACATAAGTATATTCATATACACCTTCCCACAAGCGCGAAGTAAATGCCTCTGCACGTTCATCGCGCAGGTTTTGATGCTCGTACCAAGTCCACCACCAGTACCAATAACCGGCAGTCTTATTGTCGCTGGAATCAGGAGGCAGCGATTCGGAGACAGCCAACCCGGGGTTAATGATTTCCAAACCGGCAGGCAGCGGGTCAACCAAAGCGACATGATAGCGCCTGTTATCAGCCACCATGGTCACACGCACCCGTACTCTGGCGCCAGCTTTGATGTGCCAAATGCCGTCACTATCCTGGATGACGTCATCAGGGTTGTCAACGGCTTCGTAAACACGCTGGATGACAAATCCCATATCGACGGGGTCAAGCTGCAGGTCAAGCGGTGCATACCGCAAACCTAAGCGGTAGTACAAGCGGCCGTCACCGTCTTTCTGGATGATGATGTCCTGCTGGCCCTCTGTATCAATTGAGTTGATCAAGAAGGACATGGGAACATCGAGTTGGTAGCTGTTTGCTGAGTAACCCTCAAACTGGCTGGCAGCGACGTAATCATCTCCCAACCATATCCGGGCAATGAAATCAGGCTCAACAGATTCAAAAGCATCAAAGTAACGGTCCATTGCCAGGAGGACAAAGACATTCTCCTGGGTATTGTGCCAGCGACCCTGGGTGCGGTGGGCGAGCAAGCCGGTGACGACTTTGGGGATCAGGTCGCTCTCAGGATTGTCGGCGATTAAGGCATCGAGCAGCAAAGCATCTGTGCGGCGATTGCTGTGCAGCAGCAGGTAAGCATCATCTCCGTAAGAGGTGGTGAAGTTAGCTGCGCCAGGGGTCTCAACCACCCGGTTGTTGACGTGCTGGCGGATTTCCACAAGCATGTCTTCGTAGCCGCCGGCAGTGCTGAGTACCTGCCAGAGCCAGGAGAGGCCTTCAAGTGAAATTTCTTCGATACCTGCGTCTCGTAAAAGAGCAGCAGCCTTGCTCGGGTCAGAGTCATCCATCTGCATTCGCACAAATAAGGCATAAGCGCTGATTGTTTGTTTGGTGCGTTCTCCATACCAGTATGGGTAGTGGTCTTCAATGTGGGTCAGGTAATTGAGGGCGTTCTGCCACATCTGTTCTGGGACTTCGAAACCCATCATGCGGGCACGCTGCAGCGCGTGGGCGACATGCACAGAGTTGAAGGGAACTGAATCGCGGCCGCGCCGCCAGTAGGGGAAACCTCCATCGTAGTTCTGTAACTTTTTCAAATCAGCGATATCCCTGTTGATTTGTGCCTCCAATTCTTCAGGTGATGGTAATCCCTCGGCTTCGAAAGCTTCGAGCACATCCCGCAAGGCTGCGATACCCAATACCCGAGAAGCGATCTGTTCTGAGCAGTAGAATGGGTAGCTGGAGAGGTACAGCACCGCATCTGTAAGCGCCTGCAGTGCGGTGGAAGACGTGGTAATTTCGAGTCCGCCGTAAACTGGAATGACGTCCTCCGGTGAGAGGATTGGCTGGAGGATTGCTCCCTTGTCGACCACGCCGTAAGTGGCAAACGCCTCTGTGGTTGCAGGTGTGTAGACGGGCAGGGAGACTGTAGCAGCATCAGCATTTTCGCCAGAGACGCCAGCAAAGCGCACGACGGCATCACCCGCCGAGTCTGTCGTGCCGGGGAAGTAGACCGAGATGCGGTCGTTGGCCGGGATGGTGACCCGTACCCCCTGGTTTCCGGTGAAGGTCAGGTTGCCGGCTTCTGCAACCAGATCTACAGTCATGGCTTCGTCGGTCTGGTTTTGCAGTACAACCGGCATCTCGAATTGATCACCGTAGTTAAGGAAGCGAGAGGCCGAAGGACGCACCATCAAGGGTAACCGGGCGGTCAGGCTTGATTCAGCTGAGCCAAAGCGGTTGCCTCTCTCGTCAACGGCGACAACCATGATCCGGTAGCGGGTCAGGTTGTCGGGCAGCGAGACTTTCACTGATGCAGTGCCATCTAACGAAGTGCGTTCATCGGGGGAGAAAATCGCCAACGGGTTGAAATCCGTGCGAATGTCGATCGCGTTTCCGCTATCCTGTGGTCCTGATTTAGCCATGACTGCCTCATCCTCTGCCATATCCATTGCAGGAGCAGCCATTTCTAATACAGCCGTGCCATCTGTTTCGCCCCCAAGATTTCGGAAGGCTTGACCTGTTGGCATCGGGGCTTGAGCAGCCTGATCATTAAGCAACTGGGGATTAACCAGGATGATACTGCTGCGACCATAAACCGTTGAGGTGCCAGCGCTGCGAGTATAGTAGAAGATCGAAATTGGGTCGGTGAGCTGGTAGTTGGTCAGCGCCAGGACTGCTTCATCGACAACCACTAAAGAAAACTCGGCATCTGATACAGGCTTTCCATCGGCGTCGGTCAGCAGGATGTCTATGGTGGTATCTTCCCCAGGCGCAAGCTTAGTTTCGCGGGGTTTGATCTCTACGGAAAGCGTTCTATCCAGCGGTGGTACGCTGAGGGTCAGCTGTGCACTGGCGAAAGCGGGCTGCTCTGGAATACCCTCAATTTCTTCACCCCTGCTATCGATTCGTGGCGAAGAGCCGACCAGGTCAACCTGGATGTTGATGTTCGGGATATGGGCTTCTTCAATCGGGATCAGTAAAGTGGTGCCATTCTCTTGAATTACGAAACGTTCGGTGTAGAGGATTCCGCTGCGGGTGACCGTTAACAGTCCTTCCGCAGGGCTGAAAGGAGCCTGCACCAGCACCTTTGCTGTTTCACCGGGTTGGTAGGTTTCTTTGTCAGGAATCAAATCTAGTTTTTGCAGTTCAACCTCGCGGGAAGGCGGCAGCTTTCCGCCGCTGACCCAGCGGGTGAACTGGCTTTGATTTTTTCGGCCAAGATCGTCGGTAACCATGGCGGAGATCTGGTAGCGTCCGCCCATCGGAGTTTCAAAAATGCAGGAGACAGGCTCAATCTCCGAAGTGATCTCACAGCGCTGTGGATTGACTTCAACTTCCTGCCACTTTCCACCCTGGTACTTCCATTCCAATCTCGCCGCGCTTGCAGTAATCACTTTTCCTGTAACCGGATTACCATCCAGATCGGTAACAATCAAGTCAATTACCAGCGGGGTGCCTTGATCAACGAAGTATTCTGCACTACGCAGCCCAACGTACAAATCAGCCGGGTGGACCAGCAGGCTGGTGGTACCCGCCCATGCCTGATTATTGACATCCATCACAGAAGCGTTTGCGACCACGCTGTATGGTGCGGGTTCACCAAGATTGTGAAAGGACATCTTGAGGTAATGGTTGCCTGTTGCATCTGTCTTGCCGGCAAAGGATTGCCCCTCAGGACCGGAATCATATCCGTCGTAGTAGAAATCTCCTTCATAAATGTGGGCTCTCCACCACCACGGAGTCCAGGTTCCAAAAGTGAAATCAGTCCAGTTCGGCGGGTGATAGGTGGTTTCAGAAGAGGTCACATACCAGTTGACTTCTGCGCCTGGCAGCGGTCCGCCAGCATAATACTCAGCCGACACAGCTGCTTCAGCCTCGCCATCTACGAAGTATGGCCCGGTGGTTTCGTTGCGGGCAATCACTTCAAATTCAGGGCGACGGAATTCCTGGATCTGAAAGTTGTGATTAGTGTACAGGCTGTTGGTATTGGGAATGTTTCCAGCAGCATACAGCTCAATCCGGGCAAAACCCAGGTTGACATTATCTGGTAAGGTAAGCTTGAAATCAAAACCGCCAAGCGCGCTGACTGCAGTGCTGCCAGTTGCGAGCTCATTTCCTTGAGGTCCCCAAACGGTATAGCTGACACTCTGGATATTGTCCCCGACAAGGCGGACATCTCCTTCTGGCCCTGATTCGATCAAGCGCATCCAACCTTTAACGTGGACTTCCTCGCCGGGGCGGTAGATCGCACGGTCATCGAAAATATACCAACGCAGGTCATTAGAATCTGATGATGGCTGCCAACCGTTGCTGTAATAATAAGGCGATTGCGGCAGGATGGCAACGTCGCGACCTTTTTGTGCTGTTAGATAGGTGATCCCGCTGCTGGGAATTTCAAATCTTGCAGTTCCATTTTCATTTGTTGAAGCAAGCCTGGAAATCGAGCCATTGTTAATTTCAATGTTCTCCAGGGGGGCTCCGGTTTGCAGGTCTGTGGTCCATACCACCAACTCATTTTGATCTGAAATTGCATCAATTCCAATTTGGGTGACCTGCACCCACACCTGAACATGCTCCCAGTAGCGGTCTTCTTCAAAGAATCCTTTGGGCGGTTTGGCAATTATTACGAAATGACCGTAATCGCCATCCATCACTGGTTTGAGGTTGATCCCCACTTCCGTGAGCACATCGTTTGCGGCGTCAATCTGGATTGTATCGTCAAGTACCAATCGTCCAGGAGGATTTGTCGGTTGGTCGGTGCGGCTGTACTGCTGGACATATTCCAAAAATGAGGTCCAGTCTGATGGTTCTACAGAATATATTTTTACATCAAGCTTGCTGTAATTGATCGTATAGAGCGAAAGAACCGGGGAAGTTGAAGCCGGGTCCAAAGTCACCAGGTTACTGTCTGGTCCAAAGAACCGGGGTTCTGCTTTTCCAACTCTGAAGTTAAGTTTTACATCTCTGCCAAGCTGCTGGCCAAAAGTGTCGGTCAGGCTGGCATCGAGTGTTACCCGATAAGTGGTGGAGCCCTGGGTGGGACCGCTGATCGTGATTGTCCGACCTGCAATTGAAATTGAAGCGCCGGGGATGACGGGATCTATACTGATCATTTCTTCCTGGTAGGCATCGGGGTCGATCGGATTATTGAAGCTGATATTAAAGGGCGACATCGGGTAGCACTCATCACCGTACCAGGAGCAACCGTGTTCGTTGACATCAAGGGGGGAATAAGTCCTGAAGCTGTAACCCTGGACAGCGGCAGTCACCTTTGGCCCTTCAGCTGATGGAGTTTCTGGTCCGATTTGGATGTTGATATCCGCATCTTTAGGTAGGGGTTCGAGAGCTTGAAAGACCATCCAACGACCTTCAGGGGTTCTGTCAATCAGGCGGTTAATTTCCTTTTCATCCCCATAATCTGCCTGATCAGACAGCCCAATTTCAAAGGGGCGATTGTCTGCTGTGGTATTGATCGTAGCTATTACTGCTTCAGGATCAATCCGCTGGTCAAAAGCTATAAAGAAAAACGGGTCCAATGGTTGGGGGCTGTAGGTGGGATAATAGCTGATCAGGGTGGGGGGCGGAGTAGTGAAGGTCCAGCTGACTTCTTCTGCGAGCAAATTGCCTGAAGCCGAAGAAACTCCTGAAGGGATTGTTACCTGGAATTCAGTCGCCATCGGCAATCTGTCGATCAGTTCGGAATCAAAATGAAATGCCAGGCTGCGAGTCCCAATCCATGACCAGCTTCCGGGGATCTCGGGCTGAATGATCACAGGCACATCTTCCTTGTTTAATTGAGCCAATGTGCCCAGGGGAACTACTGCCTGATTGAAGGTGATATTTATCGTGGGGGCGATACCAACATCGCCGACCGGAGCAAAACGCAGCACTTCGAGTGGGCCGGGGTCAACCGGATCAGGGAGAATACTATCAAGGTTTTGAGGAAATTCCTGCTCGATGGTTTGACCGGGGCGAGGTGGGGGAATTGGGTCGCCGGGGAGCTTGAAAGCTACTTGTTCTGCAGGAGCAAGACCAATATCAGGCAGCCGGCTGATGATCGCAGCAATCTCTTCTTCTGTGAGCGGGTCTCCCGTCACCCTTCGAATTGCTTCAGCAGATTGGTCTTGCGGAGAGCCGTCGCTGAGTTCAATTACCAGACCTTCGGAAGGTTCCTCACCTTCGTCATTAGATTCTCCGAAGACATCATCGACGCTTGTCCCCCCAGGGGAATCGACAAGAGAAGGATTATTATCTGTTTCGGAAACACCTTCCTTCGAGGATTTAAAGAAAAAGAAACTACCAACCGCGATGATAATGATTGTGATCGCGATTAGAAGAAGGGACAAAAAATTAAACTGGCTTTTGGATTCCTGGTTCATGGCTAACTCCTTGATTAACTCCATGTTGGTTAAATACAAGATCTGTAAAGAATACAACGCCAAGCATGGAGATTTTGTTCCCATAATTATTGATCTCATCAAGCAAACCTTATCATCTATTATAGAAGAAAATCCTCAAACAAATTGCAGTTGAGGATGAACTACTTTCAACGAAAAGTAATCTTATGATCTAAATGAAATCGATTTTTTCCATATGAGATTTTGTTTGGATCAATCTGGATGCGAAAATTGGTTCAAAGCTGGCGAATTTGTTAAGTGAGTAAGCAATGATTTCGTCTATAATTTTATTGGATGCTTAAAGGCGAAAGGAAATGAAATGGCAATTATCAGTGAAGAAATCGTGATCAATGTTCCTGTGAGCGATGTGTTTGAATTTGTGGCAGAAACGCCCAGGCTGGTTGAGGTCTGGCCGAGTTTGACCGCAATCAAGGACTGGGAGAGGGATGAAAGCGGGCTGTGTGAATTCATCTTTGAATATCAAGTCGTTGGTTTTAAATTTAAAGGTAAGAACCGCGATATTGAATTTGTTCCAAACAAAAAAATTGTGACTGAATCGGGAGGCGGAATGGAAGCCTTGCTCACCTGGGATTTCGAAGAGCATCCCAGAGGTGCTTTGGTACGCTTTACTGGAGACTATAAAATTGAAATCCCTTTGATTGGGAAGGTGGTCTCTGAGCGAGTGGCAATGCTCAACGGGTTGGAAGTGGGAGCGTTGTTAAAAAACCTGAAAACAAAACTTGAAAATGAGCAGGT
>JBDLJU010000046.1:0-16345 GCA_039714215.1 Chloroflexota bacterium
CGCGCTGAAGCTGGTTTAGATGGTGGTTTGATTGGATGGGGAATTTCAGAACTGCTTGGAAATTTATTTGGCTCCACCCCGGCAAGCCTGGTGACTGCCCTCCGGGCAATCATTTTGTCGCTGTTCGCCGTGATTGGGTTTTTATCCGGGTTTGGCTTATTCGGCAAAGTAATTCAAAGAGTAGAGAAAATTTTGGAAGGGGACAACGAGATCGACCTTGAATCACTTGGCTCTCAACCTGCGGTTGTGGTTAATGGGCATGGCGAGCAAGGATTATTCACTGAAGATCAACCCAAAAGAAAGCGGAAGAAAGCTCCGCATATTCCTGCAGAGTTTAAAAAGGATTTTAAGCTGGAGGAGCCTGTAACAGAAAAGCCGGTCGATCTCCCTCCGCGGGATGAACGGCTGCCGTCTTTTGATTTGCTCCCCGGTGGGGATACTGCCCGACCCAGTGAACGGCATATCAACCAGACTGCTGGCCTGATTGAGAAAACCCTGGCCGAGTTTGGGATCCCTGCAAAGGTGATCGATTTTAAAGTTGGTCCCACAATTACACAATTTGCGGTTGAACCCGGCTACCGGGATGGCTCTGGCGGGCCGGAAGAAGAAAGCCGGCAAAAAGTTCGGGTTTCGCAAATAGCCGGTCTTCGTAGAGACCTGGCATTGGCATTGTCGGCACAGCGATTGAGGATTCAGGCTCCAGTCCCTGGCCGGTCTTATATTGGCATTGAAGTACCAAACAAAAATTCCGTGACGGTGCGGTTGAAGCCAATTTTGGAAACAGAAGCATTTATAAAAATAAATTCGCCTTTGGCGATCGCGTTAGGCCGTGATGTTTCCGGATACCCTGTGGTAGCAGACCTGGCACGTATGCCGCATTTGTTGATCGCTGGAACGACTGGGTCGGGGAAATCCGTTAGCATCGCAGCCCTGACCACCTGCCTGGTGATGAACAATTCGCCCGAAGATCTGCGATTGGTGATGGTTGACCCGAAGATGGTTGAGCTGGTGCGCTTTAACGGACTGCCTCACCTGATCGGGAAAGTTGAAACTGAACTTGAACGGATTAACGCGGTGCTGCGCTGGGTGGTCTCAGAAATGCAGCGTCGTTATAAACTACTTGAAGAATTGAAAGCCCGCGATATTGAAAGCTTTAACCGCAAAGTTCTCCGCCGAAAAGAATATGAACCCCTCCCGCGCCTGGTGGTGCTGATTGACGAGCTGGCAGATCTAATGATGTCGGCGGCTGAACAAACTGAAGCGACAATTGTGAGATTGGCACAAATGGCGCGCGCAACTGGGATCCATCTTGTGATTGCCACTCAGCGTCCAAGCACCGATGTGGTCACCGGGTTGATCAAAGCCAATTTCCCAGCGAGAATATCGTTTGCGGTTGCATCCGGGATTGACTCGCGGGTAATTCTCGATTCTGCTGGAGCAGAAACATTGTTGGGTAAAGGGGATATGCTTTTCCTGAGCCCCGAAGAGGGAACCCCAATCCGCACCCAGGGAGTGTATGTAACTGACAAAGAAATTGAAAAAGTGATCTTATATTGGCAAAAAACCTGGGTGGCAGCAGAAGAAGAATCTCCCTGGGAAGAAATGATGCACACTGCCAATATCGTTGCTGACCGTGACGGCCTGGTTGAGCAGGCGATTGAGGTTCTCCGCCTAACTAAACGGGCATCGACCTCGATGATGCAGCGGAGATTAAAGGTTGGCTACCCACGCGCCGCACGATTAATGGATGAGCTCGAGGACCTTGGAATCGTTGGGCCTTCGCTGGGAGGGGGGAGGGAACGGGAAATATTAATCGGATTAGACGAAGAAGATTTCTAATCAATGGTATATTACTGGTTTGGTTTCAACTAGTGGTAGAGGAGTACCGTGACAAAAGATCTTGAGACGCCTTTAGAACAGCCGACTCTAACAGACAGGTTAAGGAAAATTTTCGAAATCCCAATTGAAGCAACCGGGATGTTTCTGTATAAGTTAGGGGTGAAACCGAATATTCTCACCTTCTCTGGTGTGCTCGGAACACTGATTGGATCATATTTTGTGGCCAAGGGAGAACTAACCCTGGGCGGTATCATCATTATGGCGATGGGGCCAATCGACTTTTTAGATGGGGCAGTTGCCCGGGCTATGGGAGAGCCTGAAGCTTTTGGGGCATTTGTAGATTCGGTCAGCGACCGTTATATTGAGCTGATAATTTTCGGAAGCCTGATCTGGTATTACGCGATTGATGGGGAGATGGCTGGCGCTTTCCTCGCATTTTTAGCGGCCAGCGGCTCTGTGTTGGTATCTTATGTGCGTGCTCGAGCACAAAGCCTGGGATATGAAGCCAAGGTAGGGGTTCTCACCAGAGTTGAGCGCTTCGTGGTAATTGGACCGACGATAATTTTCCAGATCCCGATAGTCGGTGTGGCAATTGTGGCAGTCCTGGCAAATTTCACCGCATTCCAAAGAATCTTTTTTGTGAAGCGGCAAGCTAAGGGAAACTCAGGAAAGAATAATGATTGAATTTACCAAGGTTGCAGTAAGTATCTTCGGGTTCGAGATTCATTATTACGGAATCATCATCATGACCGGTGTGCTTTTATCCGTGCTGCTCGCGATTCGGGAAGCCAGACGCCTCGGAATGGATGAAGAATTTCTATTGGACAGTGTCGTATGGCTGCTGATTGCTGGGATTATCGGCGCACGTCTCTGGCATATTTTCACGCCCTCTCCCTCGCTGGTGGCGCAGGGAATTACCGTGGAATATTATCTCAGCCATCCTCTGGACGCGATCAACATCCGAAAAGGGGGGTTGGGAATTCCAGGGGCGGTGATTGGCGGCGGCCTGGCATTTTTCTGGTTCTGCCGCTGGAAAGGGCAATCATTTGCCAGGTGGGTGGATGTAATCGCGCCCGCAATTCCTTTAGGGCAGGCAATTGGGCGTTGGGGAAATTTTATTAATCAAGAATTATACGGCGCTCCAACCGATCTGCCGTGGGCCATATTTATTTCGCCTGAAAACAGGCTGGCTGAATTTGCAGAGTTTGCCTACTACCACCCAATTTTCCTGTATGAAGCAATTTGGAACCTGAGTACTGTTTTCCTGCTCCTGTGGCTATCACGGAAGTTCAAAGATTGGCTGATTCCGGGAGATATCTTCTTGGTCTACCTGGTGACCTATCCTGTGATCCGCATCCTGCTCGACTTTTTACGCCTGGATGCCTCGGAAATCGGGGGGGTGAACGCCAACCAAACATTCATGGCGATCGTTTTGGTGATTGCTGCAGGTTTGATCTGGTTTCGCCATCAACGAAAATCAGCTGTTCTTTCTGAGGAACCTGAGGTTTAAGAAAAAATATACCGATTATTGGTAGCAGCAAAATACTAACGAAAAATAGTGGTGTGAGATTTTTATGATTATTGCTGAAAATTTGCAAAAGAAATTTGAAGATTTTGTTGCGGTTGATTCTGTCAGCCTGCAGGTTTCACCCGGAGAGGTGCTTGCCTTATTAGGTCCCAATGGCGCTGGGAAAACAACAACAGTGCGGATGCTGACATCGATTCTTAAACCAAATGAAGGCAATGCTTCGATCGAAGGTTTTGATGTTGTTAAATCACCCAAGCAAGTGCGTTCTGCGGTGGGTGTTTTAACAGAGAATCACGGTTTATACAACCGGATGCGGGCAGCTGAATACCTGGAGTTTTTCGGACAAATCTATGGATTGGATGCGGAAGAGCGGAAGCAGCGCAGTGATGGGTTGCTTGAACGATTTGGTTTGCTGGACCACGCCGGCCGCAGGATCGGGGAATTTTCAAAAGGGATGCGGCAGAAATTAGCCCTCGCGCGGGCGATGATGCATGACCCGGACGTGCTGCTGCTCGATGAGCCTACCTCTGCGATGGATCCCGAGAGCGCCCGGCTCGTGCGGGATATGATCAAGGATTTGAAGTCTAACCGGCGGACGATCTTGATCTGTACCCACAACCTCGCCGAAGCAGAGGAGCTTTCTGACCGGATCGCGATTATTCGCAAAGGGAAGATCATTGCCTCGGGTACACCGGTAGAACTGCGAGACGAATTGCTGGGAGAGCCCGTCTATGAAATTGCCTACGTTGTGGAGAAGAATAAGAAATTGCCCAGCCTGAATGGATTGATTAAGGTTGTTGAGACTGGTGAGGGTTGGATGCAGTATCGCTGCGAGAACCCGGTTGAGGCGAACTCAACTTTGCTCGAAAAAATGGTCGCGGCGAAATTTAAAGTCACCCATTTACATGAAATGCCTCGCAGCCTCGAGAAAGTTTACCTGCAGGCAGTATCCGTGGAGGACGGCGATGTTTAATCGATTCCGCCCGGTCGGGTGGATCGTTGCCCGCGAAGTTCGAGATCAGATGCGTGATTGGCGGATCATGATCCCGATCGCATTTTTAACAGCTGTTTTCCCTTTCCTGATCGGTTTTGTTTCCGGTCAGGTTGTCCGGTTCGTGCAGAGTTACGACCAGGAAATCATTGCCGAACACCTGATTCCGTTCTTTTTGCTGGTGGTTGGTTTTTTCCCGGTAACGATATCTTTAGTGATTGCTGCCGAAAGTTTTGTTGGTGAAAAGGAGCGGCGCAGCATCGAACCGCTGTTGAGCAGCCCGCTGGAAGATTGGCAAATGTACCTCGGGAAGTTGATTGCCGTGGTTTTTCCTCCGCTGTTTGGCTCGTTTATCGGGATGAGCGTCTATCTGCTGAGCACCTACATCCAGTTTGGTTTTATTCAAAATTGGGATTTGATCATCCTGGTGATTGCACTCACAGTAGTGCAGGCCTTTACCATGGTCAGTGCAGCGGTGGTGATTTCAACCCAGGCTACTTCGGTGCGTGCCGCAAATCTGCTGGCATCCTTCATCGTTGTTCCGATGGCTTTCCTGCTGCAGTGGGAAGCGATTGAGATGTTTTGGGGTGATTACGAGCAGCTATGGTGGGTGGTGCTGGGGCTGATCGTGGTGTCCACCTTATTTACCCGGATGGGGATCAGCCATTTCAACCGAGAAGAACTGCTCGGTACTGAATTCGATAAACTCAATGTGGCATATATGCTTGGCGTATTCAAATCCCGTTTCCTGGGTGAGGCTGATTCGATTAAAAGCTGGTTCAAGGTCGAAATCCCAAAAACTTTCAAGGAGATGAAAATTGGAATTCTCCTGATGACTTTGATACTGATCGCTGCATGGGGGGTTGGGATTGGATTGGCAGATGTTTATCAAATCCCTCCTGAATGGATCGATCTCGATCAGATGCAGGTTGGGTTGGACGAACGCTTCGGGGAGTACGATCTGTTGTCAGGATCGTCTATAGTAACAGTGTGGTTCCAGAATATACGGGCGATCTTCTTAGGAACAATGCTCAGCGTGATCACTTTTGGGGTGCTCGGTACGCTGGTGCTGGTGTTCCCCTTCGCTTTCCTGGGCTATTTCATGGTGCCGCTAACTGGTGCAGGAATCCCTCTGTGGAAATATCTGGTCGTATTTGTGCTCCCTCATGGGATATTCGAGATTCCGGGATTGATTTTGATCGGTGCGGCAATATTAAAAATTGGGGCAGGGTTGGTCACACCGACCAAGGGGAATCCGATCAGCTATGGTTTACTACGCTCTTTGGCAGATTGGACTAAAATAATGATTGGTGTCGTTGCTCCGCTGCTGCTGATGGCAGCGATAATGGAAGCTTTGGTCACCCCTCGACTGGCGATTATGCTGCTGACGAATTAACCATCTCTCGTTCGATAGAAAAAAGGATTGCTTATGCCGAAATTGGTATTTTTAGGGACGGCAACGAATATCCCTGATGAAAAACACGAAAACACACATTTCATCCTGGTCGGGAAAAACCGGATGGTGTTGGTCGATGGGCCCGGAAACCCGTATGCACGGATTAAAATGGCAGGGCTCGATGTTGATGCCCTGACCGACATTGTCTTAACCCATTTTCACCCCGACCACGTCTCAGGAATCCCGCTGCTGCTGATGGCTTTGGGGCTCTCTGGCCGGAGTGACCCACTGACGATCTATGCAAATCAGCACTGCCTGGATTTAACTCAGCAGGTTTTGGAGTTTTACAACTGGGACAAATGGCATAATTTTCCGGTGACCTTCATCACTATCCCTGATGAAGAGATGGTTGAAGTATTGAAGGATGAGCAGTTCTCGATATTTTCATCGCCAGTAAAACATTACATCCCTGCGCTTGGGCTGCGTTTTGAGTTCCACGAAAGCGGGAAGGTTTTGGCATATTCTGGTGACACTGCTCCAGTAGAAAGTTTACAAGGTTTAGCGCACGGCGCAGATATATTGGTGCATGAAGCCGCGGGTGCGGCGGAAGGGCACTCCTCTGCGCGGCAAGCAGGTGAATTGGCACAGCAAGCCCAGGTAAAATCCCTCCAGCTGGTCCACTACCCGGTGGGTGGTTTCGACTATCAAGTCCTGGTAGATGAGGCAAAAGAAGTTTTTCAGGGGGAGGTGATTATGGCTGAGGATTTTTCCCAATTGGAATTTTAATATAACAATTATGGAAAGTAAAAGAGCTGTGAGTTTCTCACGGCTCTTTTTAGTTGCTAGAACGAAGTTCGATTTTGGATAATTCCTTACCAGCCTTTGATGAAGGGCAGCCATTCCTGGTTGGCGGTTAGGTAGCGCCCAAAGAGGTATTCTGCGGTAGGGCGCGGTGTGTAGGGACGGGTAAGCAGCGGCATTTTCGCCTGCTTTGAGGTTCTCCCGCCTTTTTTATGGTTGCAGGCTGCACAAGCAGCAACAAGATTGTTCCAGCTGTGGCTGCCGCCTTGATGGCGGGGAAGGATGTGGTCGATGGTCAATTTTTGGGTTTTCTTACCACAGTACTGGCAGGTGTAATTGTCCCGCCGGAAGATCTCGGCTTTGGTAAGCTTCACGGTTGGGCGAGGACGTTTGACCATGTGGGATAAGCGAATAATTGATGGGCACTGGAACAGGCGAGAGACTGTTTTGATATACCCTCGTCCGTTGGAAATCAGGATGGCTCTATCTGCTACAATCAGGCCCAGTGCGCGACGGGTTGTGCAAACATTGAGCGGCTCAAAGTTTGCGTTTAGAACCAAGACAGGCGCGCCGAGCAGTGCAGGTTTGTTTTCCATGTTCCTTCAGTTACTCAAGACCATTTTTGCCAATGATGCTATAATAGGAAATTATGGAAAATTTGTCAACCAAACACGAGTACAAACCTTTGTTAGTTCCACGGCGTTCTGAATTTACCGCCTGGGGATTGACCCTGATTTTAACGCTCGTGCTTATACTTTCTTCACTCGAAGGGCGCGGAAAGGTTGGCGGCGTGCTCTTGCTGGTCTTTCTGGTCCTTTCTTCGGCCACGATGAGCATCGGAAATTGGATTGACCGGAAGACTTATTTGCGGATTGGGGAGCAGGCAGTGAGCTACTTCAATGGAGCGAGAGAGGTATCCCTTCCCTGGAAGGATATTTCAAGGGTAGAAATATTTCCTGGAAAATTTGGTGATAAAATTATCGTCAGCAGCGCAGAGAAAAGTTTCAGATTCCAGGCGCTTGGAAAGATATCGATGAGTGAAAAAGTTACCGGTCAGGTAGGATTTGAGCAGGGCACACAGATCCTCGAGACCATATTGGAAAAAACAGGGCTTGACATGGCTGATCGTAAACCAGCTGAAGGCTACGAGTATTATTCGCGTGAATGAACTGCATTCTCCTGGTAAGCATTCCTCGCGCCCTTACCAAGAGGGCGCGTTTGTTGTTATGATCGAACAAAGTTCGACTTAATAATATATGAATGGCTTGCCATTCATATATTATTTCTGGATCAGGTGAGCAGATTTTTAATTTGGAGTGAGAGAAATGAAAATTGATCAGCAAGTAGAAATTTTGATGCAGGGGACTGAATATGGCGATGAAACCTTGAAACAGGCGATGGCAGACGAACTGCGTCAGCGGCTGATTGAGGCTGAAAAAGAAGATCGTAAGCTGCGTGTCTACGCAGGCTACGACCCAACTTCAACAGATTTGCATCTGGGGCACACGATCACGATGCGCAAGCTGCGCCAGTTCCAGGAATTTGGCCATCATGTGATCTTTTTGATCGGCAATTACACCTCCTTGGTCGGTGACCCTTCAGACAAAGATAAACTGCGCCCAATTCTCTCACCAGAACAGGTGCTTGCCAATGCCGAGACCTACGCAGAGCAGGCATTTCAAATCCTGGAAGCAGAAAAGACCGAGGTTTTGTATAACGCTGATTGGCTTTCAAAGATCACCTTTAAAGATTTGATTCACCTTGCTTCGAACTTCACGGTACAGCAGTTTATCAACCGGGATAACTTCAAGAAACGTTGGGAAAAAGGCGACCCGGTTTACCTGCATGAAACTTTCTACGCGATCATGCAGGCCTACGATGCCTACGCGATGAAAGCGGATGTACAGGTCGGCGGCTCAGATCAGTTATTCAACATCATCACTGCCGGGCGCAAGCTGATGGGCGCGCTGGGTGAAAAACCGAATATCGGGATCATCATGGGGATCCTTCCGGGGACGGACGGTGAGATCAGGATGAGCAAGTCTTTAGGTAACCACATCCCGATCAATACGTCTGCCGAGGATATGTTCGGCAAAGTGATGAGCATCCCAGATACCGCGATGCAAGTCTACGCTCGACTGGCAACCCGATGGCTGCCGGAGAAGGTGGCTGAATTTGTGAAAGGCATCTCGGATAACAGCGTGCATCCCCGCGATGCGAAGATGGAACTCGGTCTCGAGATCGCCGAGATCTTTCATGGTGAAGATGGTGCTAAAGCTGCCAAGCAAGCGTTCATCAATGTATTCCAGAAAGGGGATGTGCCCGATGAGATGCCGGAATTTGCTCTCGTGGAAGGGCAAAGTGTGTTGGATGTGCTCAGCGAGAGCGGGTTGGTCAAGTCACGCGGAGAAGGCAGGAGGATGATCCAGCAGAATGGGGTGCGCCTGGATGGTGAGACGCTCAGCGACCCCAATGCGAGCTTTCCGCATGCGGGGGTGCTGCAAGTAGGTAAGCGGCGATTCCTGCAGGTGAAGTAAGCTAAGATTAAGTTGAACAGGCTGATGATTAATCATCGGCCTGTTTTTTTGATTGGATTAAATTCAATATTGTTTTCAAAAAAGAATTGATCTCAGCAATGATTGGGAAAGAGGCTAGTCACCGAGTGCGGCATTTTGAAGCACACGCAAACCAATTTCTTGAGCGATAGCAGGGGTGTGATACTCGAGCAGTACAACCACAACCAGCGGAGTTTCCGCGCCAGGAAGGGTGCCGGCCAGGTACCAGGTCAGTTTTTGGCCTGACTGCGTATAGGCATTAGCGGTTGTCTGCCAATAGGGATAGTCCGGGTTGGATAAGCGCGCGGCGGTTGAATTGGCGATCCTCTCAGAGTAAATATTGGTTGATTCGCCCGATGCTGTGTACGGTGACCAATCATCGAGGGAACTCTCGGCAGCAAGCAGGAACTGCGGAGCAGGGATTGTGCCCTGGTTGCTCAGCGAAGCGGCAGCCAAGGCCAACTGCAGGGGGCTGATGGTCAGCTCCGACTGGCCAATTGCGGCGATTTCGGGGGAAGTGATCAGCAGCTGTGCTGAGGATTGGGCAACTGGCAGCCGAATTTCAGGTGCAGAATACAATCCAAGCTCGTTGTACAGCTTATCTAGCGCTTCTGCGCCCAATTCTCGCCCGAGATATGCTGCTGGTCCGGGACAGCCCATGGCGAGGCTCTCTGCCCAGCTGACAGGCAATTCTAGCGATCTTGTACAGGAAAGCTGGTCGTCTGCGACCTCGAAACCTAACGAAATTATTTCAGCCGGAAGCTCTCCCTCCACGTTCGAAAAGGCCAACAAAAATGGGTTTAATGCGGTCCCGATTGGATAATGTCCCTGGGCAGCCCGATTGAGCAGTGGAGAGGACGATTTTTCGAGTAAGTCCTCCCAGTCTTCCGCCAAAGTATTTGGGTCGTAGGTTGGAGAGGAGTGCATCGCCAGCACTTCACCGCTCTCCGCGTTGAGCAGTACCAGCGCGCCGGGGCGTGTTTCAAAAAGTTCGGCAGCGTAGTTTTGCAGCTCGAGATCGAGGCTGATTTTTGCATCCAGGCCCGGAGGCGATTGCCCGTAGAGCAGGTGATTGAACCAAACCGACCACGGACTGTTATTTTCAAGACCGCGCAGAATGTTATCGAGGCTGGATTCAGCCCCTGCCTGCCCGTAGAAGGGATCGGTATACCCCAGCACTGGACTGATGACCGGATACTGGTATACCCGGAAGAATTCTCCTGCCTGTCCTTCGGTGGTGTGCAGGGGGTTGCCGCTGCGATCAACGATTTGCCCACGTGGGAGGTCGTAATCAGCGAGTGTGCGGCGGGCATTGTCGGTGCGGGTGAGCAAATCAGGACCGCGCCAGACTGCCCACCAGCTGTTGATTAACGCCAGTGAAACAAACCCCAACAAGAGCAGGGTAGCGAGATGGAAAACTGGCTCTGCTCTGGTCAGAGGTGAATGTCTTTCTTCGTCTGAATGTTGGTCGATCTTTACCAGCAGCAGCAGGGCAAGCATCGACGTGACCAGTGAGGAACCTCCATACGAGACAAAGGGCAGGGTCACACCAGTGAGCGGCAGCAGGCGGATGTTGCCTCCGATGATCAGAATACTCTGGCTGGCGATGTAGATCGAAATACCAAGAGCGAGATACCGCTGGTAGTGATTGGAGGCAGAGATGCCAATTTTGAATCCCCGGAAAACCAGGATGAGTAACCCAAGCAAAAGCGCGAGTGAACCAACCATGCCGTATTCTTCTGCAATCGAGGAAAAAATAAAATCCGAGTGTGCAATTGGCACCAGTCCGGGGCTGCCTAAACCAAGCCCGCGCCCACCGACGCCCCCTGCGGCAATTGAGATCAGAGATTGGATTACCTGATACGAACTTCCTGAAGGGTCGAGCCAGGGATTCAGCCAGGATTCTACCCGGACCTGAACCAGGTCAAAGAGCAGGTAACCAGAGATTGCTGCAGTCACGAGGATTACTAAACTAACCAGCAGCATCCGGCGTTTGCCGGTTGCGATGTAGATCATCCCCGCGTAAATAAAAATGAATATCGAGGCGGTGCCCAAATCGTGCTGGACGGTGAGCAGCGCAAGAGTGACTGCCGCCATGATCATTGTTGGGGCGATCAGGTGAATGAGTCTGGTAGCGAAAGGCCGCCGGTCTGCGAAATAAGCGGCCAAGTAAATCAACAACAGCAGCTTCAACGGTTCGGAGGGCTGCAGGTAAACGCCCCAGAAGTTAAGCCATAATTTGGGTCCCACGCCCATCGGATTTGTACCAAAAATCAGGGTCAGTCCGGTAAGTCCAAGCCCACCTACCAGAAGAATGTATTTATATTTTCTAAGGAAGCCAAGGCCTGAGGGCAGCCGGAGCCCGAGCAGAAATATCAGCGAGCCAATTGCCACCCAGATTGATTGGCGCACACCGAAGTAGGGGGCGATTCTCCAAATGGTGAGCAGTCCCCAACCGACCAGCAGAGCGGTGGTGGAGAGCAGCAGGGGATCGGGTTTCCCTTTTATTTTGCGGGAGAAATGGTGGATCAGCGCAAATGAGATCAACCAGGAAAGATACCCGATCCAGTGATTCCAGTTCAAATCGGTTAATGATTGGGATCGCATTGCGGGAGCAGCAGTGAGCACTAATGACGAGATAAAGAGGAAACTGGCTGCCAGGCGCAGTAAGCGCGCCTGTAGACCGCTGCCATCTTTCGAACGGATGGGGAGGATAGTTGCCGATCCATGGGGTTTGAATTTGCGGAATAACTGCATAAGAAACAGGTTAACTGGAAAAGCTGATCTTTAGTTTGACGCTGCCTAAAGAGAGCTGATCTCCTGAGGTGATCACCGTGGGAGCCTCCACTGGAATACCATTCAGCTTTGAACCATTGGAGGAGTGATTGTCCTCGAGCCACCACTGGCTTTTTCGGAAGTAGCAGCGGGCATGTCTGGCAGAAACTGATTCGTCCGTAATTTGCAGGTCACATCCGGGATCTCGACCGAGGCTGATTTCGTTAAGAGAAAATCTTTGCTCTTCGGCGGAGTGTTCAGGTTGAAAGATGATTACCGGCATCGAGATGGCGCTTGCAGTTTCGGTCTGCTTTCGAAAATCTTGCCAGATGGTTTTTAGCGCAACCCCAAAAAAAGCGATCAGGGTCAGGGTTAAACCCAGGCGCAGAAAGAAAAGGATCACGCCGACAGTATTATCGGAGAGAAAGGTGGAGGTCATTTGCCTACAGATCCAGATTGAGGTCTTCGATTTGAATGGTCGTTGAGGAAATGCCGTCAGAACGGCGGGGAGGTTTGTATTCTAAGGTCTCATCGATGTTTTGGACCATGTCCTGTCCATAGACGAGGGGGATACCCGCGAGGGCGATCACATCACCAGGGTGAAGAGATATCTGGGAGATGCGCTCTCCGTTTACCGCGGTGCCCCCCGCCGAATCCAGGTCGAAGAGAATATGACGTCCTTTTACGGCGCGCAGTTGGGCGTGCGAGCGGGAGACGCGCGGGTCATTAATTACCAGATGGTTCTCAAGCAGCCTGCCGATATTAATCACATCCTGCTCAATTGTGAAAATTTCAGAACCATCGATGATCAGGAAGGCTGTTGGAGGCTTGGGAGCGAGGGAGCTTGTTTCTTTGAGTTTTATTTCCCCGGTATCCGCAATTTGCGCACTTGGCCAGATTGCCTGAACTTTAAATTGACCGGGAGTAAGCTCGTTATCGGGGAAGATTGTAATGCTGATATTACCGGAAAAATTGATCCCAATCTCGCCGGCTTCAAGGGTCAGTGCAGAGGCGAGCCTGTCAAGCAGAGCCTGGTTAGAGCGGATATCTGCCGCAAATTCCGCAGGTACGCTGAGAGTAAAAATATGCGGGGCAGTCAGTCTGCCGTCGGGTCTCCGTCGGAACTGCTCTTCCAGGGTGCTGATCAACTGCTTGATCAGTTCTTTTTCCGGGTTTCGAGATCCGAGGGCGCGTAAAGCGCCGCCCTCAATCAGGCGCTGCAAGGCATACTCGAGATTTAACAATTTTTGTTCCATACTATTCATATTTTAATCGATAAATGCCAGAATATGGCATAGAACATTTAGGGGATTTATTCCTGCTGGAATAACTAAAAACTGGAAGCTTTTGCTCCCAGTTTTTATATGTATTTTGCGCTGTGACAGCTGCTTATCCGTATTGGACAAGGAGGGCTGCCACAGCGCAAGGTCTACTACTATCACTACTCATGGGCAACACCTCCTTTACAGTGGGATAGTGTTATTGGGTGAACATTCTGTTCACAATGATTAGTATTTCATATCCGACCGGTCTTGTCAAGTATCAGACGCAAGCGGTGATTATTTCCTTCCTGTGTAGGTTGGGGCTTTGATCGCATAGATGCTGCAAATTCTTGTATCCAGCATACGGCTGCGGATGCGGGCATCCATCTCCTCAAGGTCATTGGACGTGGTGATCACTGTGGGGAGCTCGGCGTTATAGCGATAGTTGAACAGCTGGTAGAGCTTTTCTTTCACCCAGGGGGTGGTGGCCTGTGTGCCGAGATCATCGAGGATCAAGAGGGGTGTTGCTCTGATTTCATTGAACCGCCGGTCGTAGCTGCTGGAGCTGCTCGGATTGAAAGTAGCCCGCAGATGGTCAAGCAGATCGGGGAGTACAATAAACAGCGGGGGCGCGCCAAGTTCAGCCTGGTAGTTGGCGATGGCAGAGGCAAGATGGGTTTTTCCGCTGCCGTAGGTACCGGTGAGCACGAACCACCCTGCAGGTTTTTTGGCAAATTTGCTGGCTGCCTTGGATACCTTGTCCAGATTCTTGATCACGTCAGTGGGCAGGCCTTCATCCTTGCGATAATCAAATGATTTAAAAGTCTGGTTGCCATGCAGCGAGAGGGTGGAGAGCTCATGGAAGGATGCCCCAACCGACGGGCGCCGGTAATCCGGTGCAATGATGTTTACTCTGGTGACCAGTTCGGGGTCTTCGAGCCGGGAGCGAATCCTGCCTTCAATTTCATCCAGATCGAGATTGGTGGTCACCACCATCGGTAGTTTATTGATATAACGGAAATTAATGATCTGGAACAGTTTTTCCTGCGCCCAATCTGTAGCATTCTGTGTGCCAAAATCGTCCAGGATCAGCAGGGGGCTCCTGCGGATTTCTTCAAAGCGTTCTTCAAATGATGTCTCCGCGCTGCTGTAAGAAAATCGGAGTGTATCAAGCAGGTCAGGGACGGTGATGAATAAGGTTTGTGTGCCCTTTTCAACCGAAATATTGGCAATTGCCGCGGCAAGATGGGTTTTTCCGCAGCCGTACTTGCCATGTAAAAATATCCAGGGGGTGGTCTTTTCTTGCGAGAAGCGTACCGCCTGGTTGTAGGCAAATTCCAATGAATCGGCTTGTGCTTCGCCCAGACCAACATGGCCGCGAGGTTTGAAATTATCGAAGGTTAAATTTTTCAGTTCTTCCAGCTGGCTGAAAGCATATAAGCGGCTGCTGGTACGCTGGCTGAGCTCTTCGCTGCGGCAAGCGCAAACCTGCAGCTTGCCAAATTCGGGATGGTCTAAGGATAGGTCCGCGCGGATATATCCAAGCCCCTGGCAGTGTGGGCAGTTGGGATCACCAGCGCCGGGCTTAAGATTTGATGAAGCCGGAGAACTTCCCTTTGGTGTATTTTTCCGGGTTGTATTTTTCTTCAGCTTGTTTGCCGCGTCTTTTATCGGTTTCGTCATCTTTACCTTCTTCTTGCCAATTCTTTAGAATTGCTTCGACGTAGGGCCACTTTCGTACGTTATTAATCACTGCTATATTGATCGCATCTTCAATCCACACAACAGGATATTGCTCTTCACTTTCTTTTAGGGTCTCAGCGATCATAGGGGTGATCGGTCCGATATTGTTTTCGTAAAGGTTGAACACATTCGGGCGGTGGACACTTAATTTTATAGGAAATTCTGAACTCCCGCTATATTCCCAGTGCCCGGCTTCGAGCGCTTCGATGGAAGATTGACCGAGGGGATTGTTCAAGAAATAGAGCTGATGCTGATCTGCCTGGGCAGTCAACAGCGATCTTCTTCCAACTGATTTATCCAGCGCGGTGATTAGTTCCTTTTCTCCGCCAATGGCATCGACGAGAGTCTCATCTGCCAGAAAATCTGATTTTGAAATGTAAGGATATTCGCCTTCGGTTTTGCCCAATCGCCAGAATATATATAATGTGAGTTTTAATTCCCCGAGGGAATCAATCTCGGGCAGCAGATCGGTAAAAAATGAATCCGGGATGCGGGTAAACTGCTCTCTGTCAGGGGAAAAGCCCTTAAATTTATTCGTCATTGGTCAGCCTATTCCGCCTGATTGAACTGGAAGGTGGCTGCGTCTACAAATTGGGCGAGCTGCTCGCGGAAGACAAGCTGCACGCTGCCGGTAGGGCCATTACGGTGTTTCGAAACGATGATCTCAGCGACATTTTTCATCACTGAATCAGGATTGTCTTTGTCTTCACGATAGATGAACATCACGATATCTGCGTCTTGCTCGAGGGAGCCGGATTCACGTAAATCTGAGAGCACCGGGCGTTTGTCGGCGCGCTGCTCCACCGCGCGGGAGAGCTGGGCGGCTGAGAGCACCGGCACGTTGAGCTCTCGTGCAAGCGCTTTGAGGTTTCTGGAAATATAGGAAACTTCCTGCACGCGATTGTCGGTGCGGTAGTCGCTGACCATCAACTGCAAGTAGTCAACGACGATCAGGTCAAGGCGGTGCTCAAGGTGCAGCCGGCGGCATTTTGCGCGCATCTGGGTGGGGGAGATCGAGGGCGTGTCGTCGAGGAAGATGTGGGTTTGTCCTAAGGCTTCGACCGCCTCTGCAAACAGGTTCCACTCATCGCCTTCCAGTTTCCCAAGACGGAGGCGCTGGGCGTCAATCCCCGTCTCCTGGGAGATTAGACGCTGGACGAGCTGCTCGTTGCTCATTTCCATTGAAAATACGGCAATGTGTTTATTGAAGACACGGGCAGCGTTCTTTGCTACGGAGAGCATAAAACTGGTTTTACCTTGCCCGGGCCGACCGGCAATGATCAGCAGGTCGGAAGGCTGCAAGCCGCCAAGTAAATTGTCCAGGTCCTTGAAGTTGGTGGGCACACCGTAGGTATCATCGGCACGGTTGGCGAGATCACCGACCCGGTCAAAGTAATCACTGAGCACTTCCTGGATTGGCTGTAAGTCGCTGCTGAGACGCCGCTCACTGACTCC
>JBDLJU010000047.1:0-16159 GCA_039714215.1 Chloroflexota bacterium
CCGTTTACTTTTCCAGGGAAATTAATCTGCTGCAGCTATTGATATATATGCAATAGATAGATATACTATAGGCAAAAATTAGATGATTTCAAGGAAGAAATAATGGCTGATGGAAGCGGACGAAAAAGACGACGGTGGCGGGGTGTGATGGGATTCTTGCGGCCCGCGGTACTGTTTTTATTGTTGAGGGAGAACGCGCATGGATATTCCTTGCTCGAAGGGTTAACAGAATTTGGATTTAATTCAGAGCAGCTTGACCCCAGCGTGATTTATCGAGCCCTGCGCGAAATGGAAGAAGACGGGTGGGTAGAATCGCATCTGGGTGAGAAAAGCCTTGGCCCCCAGCGGCGGGTTTACCAGATTTTACCTGAAGGTCAAGATCGCCTGTCTGAACTGATCGACCATCTTCGCCGCAGACAAGATGAAATTAGCATCCTGTTGCAGGCTTACGATCAGGAAGTAAAAAAATAAGTAGGACGACACAAAAATATTAATTATTTAAAAATTTTTCGGAGACTATAAACCAAATGAAACCTAATAATCAACACCCAAAAAGTAAAAATAATATTGTACAGACATTCTCGCCTGGCTGGTATGCGTCTGTAATGGGAACAGCTGTGATCGTGATTGCTGTTTTTGTATTTCAGGAGTATCTTCCCTGGGCCAACTTTCTGCAGTTGTTTTTCTTGAGCATATCTGCAGCGCTCTTTGTGCTGATCTCGGCACCCTGGTTATGGCGTTGGAAATGCTGCCTGGAAGAAGTCCGGGAGGACTTGAAACACCCGGTCTCAGCAGCCTTCTTCCCCACCATGCCGATTTCCCTGATTGTCTGGGGGATCGCATTTGAAAAAGCGGGCCCTTTGTTCTTATCTCACGAAACCGTCCACGAGGTCATGCGGGTTTTGTGGGTCTTAGGAGCTGTTGGGATTGGCGCGTTCGCCCTCACATTTTTAAGTACATTCTTTGAGAAAAAAGACCTTGAATGGCACAATGCGAATCTGGGCTGGCTGATCCCGCCAGTTTCCGTGTTGATCCTGCCAGTGCTGGGAAGCAGCCTGGCAAATATTTATTCAGGGGATGTCTGGGGAGAAATTTTCCTCTTTGGCAGCCTGATCGCGCTGGGAATTGGCGTGGTGCTGTATCTTTTTGTGGCGAGCGTCGTATTTTCCCGTTATCTGTTTCATCAATTACCCCCTTCTCATCTGGCGCCCACTCTTTGGATTGGGATCGCACCAACGGCGATCCTGGAGATCATTATTATCAAGATGGTCCCTGCCATGCATTCTGTATTGGGGCTTCCAGATGAAATTTCACAGGTGTTATCCGTGGTCGCCAAAATCACTGGGGTAGGTTTGTGGGGCTTTGCTTTCTTTTGGCTGATCTTTGCGATGATTGTCACTGCGCTGCACCATCGCTGGGAACCGCTTAGTTTTGCGATGAGTTGGTGGGCTTTTACCTTCCCGCTGGGTTCTTTTGTGGTAGCGACCGGGCTGCTGAATTCAATTTTTGAAAAGAATTTCTTTCTCGCCGTCGGGTTAACGGGGCTGGTTGGTTTATTCGTGATCTGGGCGGTTATTGCGGTGACAACTTTCCGGCGTACTATTTCCGGAGAAATCTTTATCCGATGATCTTGAATTCTGAGCAAACTGAGGATTGTTATGAAAAAACCTATTGATATTATTGCCGCTGCGGCGTTAATAGACAAAGCTGAAATTCGTCGATGGGGGATTGGTCTGATTGACGGTTCAATCAATGGCTATGTCTTTCTGATTGGGGATGATGTAGAAACCACAATACTCGAAGACCTGGCTTATCGAAATATGCTGGTTTTCATCACCAGCGAGAGTCTGCGCAGCCGCTTGCAGGGGGAGGGCTTCACCCTTGGTTGGGAATCTGGCTTGGTGGCCTTTGATATCGCGCAGGCTCTTGGCTTTGTCCTCGGAGTCGCGCAGGTCTTTGGTGATGCAGACGAGCCCGAGTGTATTCTGGAATATGCCCGTCAGAGACTGCGCGGGTTTACCCTGTTGATCAGCGACCCTGATGATGATCTTCTTTCCGGAGCGCACGCGGCTTTGTCTCTGGGTTGTCCGTTGATGACCACCGCCCAATTACCTGCATCCGTGGAGGATTGGAAGATCCCAGCAAAGTACCGTCCCGTTCTCGATAGCCTGCCGGCAGCCGACATCATACAGCTTGGGATCGAAGAACGCGGTGTAGATATTAAATTCCCTCTCCCCGATTTGCCTGCAGCGTTCAGCTCTGAGTTCTCCGGTCAGATCGTGCGGGATGATGACTGCGGGGTTTGTTTTACCGGGGTGGAATTGACAACCATTGGTGAGGATATTGTGGATGGGCAGATCAGGGTGGTGGGGGCAGACCTTGATTCCGGTTTAAGCGGCGATCAAACCTACGGATTATTGATCGAAGTCAGCGGGCGAGAAATGCAGGTAGATTTTGAGTCCGTCTTGGAGCGCCAGATTGAAACCATTTTCAATGATTTAGATGGCGTTGTGCATCGCGGTCAAAGAACAATTGCTTCTTTGCGAATCACACAAAAGGCGGTTGATCGAGGGCTGCGCTTACGCCACCTGGGCGAAATATTACATGCTGGCTATCACAATGAATTTGGCAGCATCCTAAGTCGTGTGCAGATCACTATTTTTTCTGAACCGGAGAAAATAAAAGAGCTGCTGATAAAAGCCCAGGCAATCTACCAGCAGCGAGATCAGCGTTTATTGAAGATCACTGATGAGAGCGTGGATACCTTTTATACCTGCACGATCTGCCAGAGCATAGCCGGTGAACACATTTGCGTGATCAGCCCGGAGCATCCCGGTGTTTGCGGCGCGGTTGACTGGATGGACGCACGCGCGGGGAGCAATATCCATCCTGTTGGCCCGAACAAAGCAGTCCAGAAGCTCGGGGTGGTTGATGCCAAACTGGGACAATGGGAGAGCGTAAATCAGATTGTGCAGCAAGAAACGGGAGGGGGCCTGGCAGCTTACAGCCTGTACAGCCTGATGCAGGATCCAGGCCCTGCCTGTGGTGATTTTGAGTGCATCACAGGCATGCTGCCTTTATCTAATGGGGTGATGGTGGTGGGGCGAGACTATCAAGGCAACACTCCCTCCGGGATGGATTGGGATATGCTGCTTGAGGTGGCCGGCACAGGTACCCCTGTCCCTGGTTTCATCGGGCACAGCAAGCGCTTATTGCAGCGGGATAAATTCATTGCAGCGGAAGGCGGTTGGCGGCGGATCGTCTGGATGAATCACGCCTTACGGGAAGATCTGCGCCCTGTCCTGGACGCACTCGCAAATGCTGCCGGTATCTCTGGATTTGTCGATATGATTGCCACTGAGCAAAACGCACAAACCGAGGAAGATATCCTGGAATATATTGGGTCATGCGGCCATCCAGTTTCCCTGATGGAGGCGATGATTTGATTGATCGAACGTAGTTCGATTTAATAGTATCGAGCGGGAAGCTGCCCGATACTATTTTTGTTCCACACGGGGTGAGGCCAAATCAAAATCAAAAAAGCTGGGAATATTCTCTCCCAGCTTTCTAATTATTACCGGTAGGGGTGGGGTTTCCCCGCCCAATGCTTACATCACGTCCGGGACGGGGATATTGAGCACGTACAGCGAGTTGGCGATTGTCTGTTTGGCGGCGGCCACCAGGCGAAGGCGGAAGTCACGTACCTCAGGCTCGGCTTTGATCACCGGGCAGTTGTTGTAGAACTCGTTGAAGCACTTTGCCAGCTGGTAAGCGTGGTTGGTGATCTCCAGCGTCTTCAGCCCTTCGGCGGCTTTTTCAACCGCATTCGGCCAATTGGAGATGCTCTCAATCAGCTCAATTTCCTTCTCGTCCAGATCATGGGTGGGGACCAGGCTGGCGGGCAGCTTTGTGTCCGCTTTTTTGAGCAGACTGTTGGTGCGCACGTGGGCATACTGGATGTAGGGCGCAGAGTGCCCGTTGAAGTCCAATGCAGAATCCCAGTCAAAAGTGACCAGCTTGGAGTTGTCACGCGCCACCAGCGGGTATTTAATCACCCCGACGGCGACTGCTTTGGCCACCTGCTGGAGGACGGTATCGTTCATCTCAGGGTTGCGTTCTTTGCCCAATTCGTAAACCCGCTGGGTGGCTTCCTTGATCAAATCTTCGAGATGCACCACTAAGCCTTCACGGGAGCTCATCGTCAGGTTGCCCGGCAGGTTGACCAGCTCATAAGGCAGGTGTTTCACCTTTTCAACCTGATCCCATCCATCGATTTCGAGGATTTTGAAGACCTGCTGGAAGTGCAGCGACTGGCGCACATCAACCACGTAGATCGATTTGTCCAGTGCATAGTCGGCAAACTTTTGTTTGCCCAGGGCCAGGTCCCAGGCGCCGTAGAGCGTGGTGGAATCTGAGCGCATCAGGGCGATCACCCGGTAGGTTTCGTTTTCTAAGCCGAGTTTCTCGTCGAGCTTGACCACCACCGGGCCGCTTTCGCCGCGTTCATCGGTGGCAACCCCGGCCTTGATCAGCCGTTCGACTTCTTGCTTGGCCCCTGCTTCCATATCACTTTCAAAATAGAGCTTGTCAAACTTAATGTTCAGCGATTCGTAGATCTCGTTAAAGCCGTCCAGCGACCACTGGCGGGTCTCCTTCCACAGGTCGTAGACCTCAGGGTCGCGGGCTTCCCACTTGGCAAACATTTCCAGGATTTCTTTTTCGCCGTCCGGGTCGCTCTCCAGCATTTTGGTGGATTCGGCATACAGCTGGCCCATCCACTGGGTGATCTCGGTTTCGGGTTTCTCGTCTTTGGAGTGGCGCTTTTTGAAGTTCCAGGTCCACTTGATCACGTCTTTGCCGTAGTCGCCCAGGTAATTGGCCCGCACCACTTCGTTGCCGGCATATTCCAGGATCTGGGAGATCACGTCTCCGAGGATCATCGTGCGTAAATGCCCGACATGCATCGCTTTATGGGTGTTCGGTTGGGAGAATTCGACCATTACTTTTTGGCCGGTGGGGGCGCCTTTCCCAAAATCTACGCCGCGTTCCACGGCGGAGTCGACCACCCGGCGGCTGAATTCGCCGGTATCGAAGGTTAGGTTCAGGTAGCCGCGCACCGCTTCCAGGTGGGAAAATCCGGCGGGGAGCCCCAGCCCGGTTTTGACCAGCTCAGCAATTTCCTGGGCGCGTACGGGAACCTTAACCTGTTTCCCGGCCCGGGCTTCATCTGCGGCGGTCTGGAAGAAAGATGTCGAAATGCCCCATTCCCCGGAGAAGGGGATATCTGACCATTTAAATACTTCTGGCGCAGGGATCTGGTTATCTGCCAAAATCTCTGTGATCTTGCTCTCCAACTCCGTCCGTTCTTTATCAAACATGGCTTTCTCCAATTGCAATTTGAAGCGTATACAAATGAAGGGTCTTTTCCTTCATTTGTATTAAATTGCCCGAAAGTTAATCCCTCCTCAATCTCAAATCCTTTAACCTTCGGGTAATCAAAACAGCGGGAGCAGTTTAGTGCTCCCGCTGGCAAACTTAGGTGAGGGTCTGATTATTTTGCTTTTTCGAGTGCGGCCAATTTCTTCATTAAGCGGCCTTTGCGCCGAGAGGCATTTTTCTTGTGGATCGTGCCTTTCTGGGCAGCTTTGTCCAGGGCGCTGATCGCCTGCAAGGTGGCAGCCTTTGCGTTATCGACGTTGCCTTCCTCAATTGCCAGCTGGGCATTGGTGACCTGGGTTCGGGCGGCCCCGCGGTAGACGCGGTTGCGCAGGCGACGTTTTTCATTTTGTCGAATTCGTTTTATTGCAGATGGTTTATTAGCCAAGGTAAAGCCTCCAGTTGCGGTTCGAAGTTTTCTTCGATCCAATCAAAACCGTCCAAAGTCCAGGTTTTGATGTCGATTAGTTTGTTTATATTTTCGTTGATGACATTATCTGTCACAGCAGTATATTCTACTGGCAAGCGTGTGATTTGTCTAGGTTATTCCCCGTCTCAATCTGCTGGGAAGTATCTGGACAAGTGTGTGTTGACAGAGTGTAAAAAAGATGTGTATAATAAATACACATTCAAACAGTAATAGAGGTGATCAATGACCAGCGGCAAAAAAATAAGAATTCAACTTATCCTGGATCAATCTCAAAAAGAGTTCCTCGATTGGACCGCAGAGGATGAGGGGATCAGCGTTTCTGCCCTGATCCGTAGGATTGTAGACCAATACCAACGGGCCGTGGTTAACTCCCAGCTTGCCAAAGCGGCTGAGGATCTCTATCCGGAATATTTATCCAATGATGAGCTGACTGCTTTTAGATCAGTGGATGGGGAGGACATCTTTGAAACCAGGTGAAGTGTGGCAGGTAAACCTTGACGAGGCATTTGGAGGATTCGAGAAAAGCCATCCCTGGGTGATCGTCAATCACAACAACCTGGGGAGGTTGCCGTTGAAGATCGTTGTGCCTCTGACAGAATGGAAGGATGCGTTTGCTGCTGCCGCCTGGCTGATTCCCATCGAAAGCTTGCCTGAGAATGGGCTGCAAAAAAAATCGGCCGCGGACACCTTCAGGATCAGGTCGCTTCCGGATGATCGCTTTGTTGAAAAGCTGGGAAGTGTATCGCATGAGGACCTGGCGAGAATCAAGGTTGGATTGTCGGTCGTGCTGGACCTGAAACCGTAAACCAGAATTTTATCCTGAAGAGCATCGTCAGCATCCGGTACGATGATCACTTGATTTTCGACAGACGGGCTGTGGGGAGCAGGCAGGCACAATTTTTAGCGTATAATACCTCCTGAAATCAGAATTTGAGAAATGAGGAACCGAATGATTTTTAAGAGAAAATCCAGTAAAGAAAATAAGATTGTGGTGGTCTCGGGGTTGCCCCGCTCGGGGACCTCTTTAATGATGATGATGTTGGACGCTGCCGGCTTCCCACCGATGCAGGACCACGTGCGCACCGCCGACGATGATAACCCCAAAGGCTACTACGAGTATGAGCGGGTAAAAAAGATGCCTGAGGGTGACACCGCCTGGCTCAAGGATGCCAAAGGCAAAGCGGTCAAGGTGATCACTGCGCTGCTCAAGCACCTCCCCAGGAAACATAAATACGATCTGGTGATCATGCGGCGGGAAATCTCCGAAATCCTGGCTTCGCAGCGCAAGATGCTCGAGCGCCGCGGGGAAGACCCCAATAAGGTGGACGACAAGGAAATGGCCGAGCTGTTCTCCATGCATTTCAACGAGGTGTTGGAGTGGATCGGCCAGCAGAAGAATATCCGCTCGCTGGAGATCAGCTATAACCAATTGCTCCAGGACCCCGAAGCGCAGATCGAGCAGCTTAACCAGTTCCTCGGCGGCGAGCTGGATACTGCCGCGATGCTGGCGATGATCGACCCCAAGCTCTACCGCCAGCGCGGAAAATAGTTTCTTCAGAACAAACAAACTAGCCAGGCATTGCCTGGCTAGTTTTGATTTGACCGAACGAAGTTCGGTTTGATAAAAGGTTTTGGCTTGCCAAAACCTTTTATTAACTCAGATTTCAATTCAAAGATAGCAGGAATATTAGGTCCTGATATCGGTTATTTGTAATCTTAACTAAAGCTTAGCTCTTTTTCTTTGGTGTGGTTTTTTTCTTGGCTGCCGGTTTCTTTTCAGCGGCAGGAGCTTCAGGGGCTTCTTCTTTCTTGGTGAAGCGGGCACGCTGTTCTTCGAGCACGACCTGGCCGCGCTGGCGCAGGTCTTCGGCGCGCTGTTGGGCGGCTTTGGTGAGCTCGTCGGCCTTGATGCGGGCTTCGGCGGCGGCGTCTTCTAAAGAACTTAAGGTCTTGTCTTTAAGCTCAACGCTGCGGTCACGGATCAGCACGCGGGTTTCTTCACCGGATTGCGGGGCGAGGAGCAGGGCGGTAATCGCACCGACCAATCCACCAATTAAGAATCCGGACAAAAAGCTTGCGAAATCACTATCACGATTAGACATATGGAATTCTCCTTCATAATTTGCTGCTGTTGCAGACCAGCATGGCTGGTCTTTGGGTTGATTCAGATCGCCGGGGTGTTGTGCCCCAGTCGTTTACTTACCAAATGTATTTTTGAATAAATCGAGCCCGCTGCGGATCGTGGTAAAGAAGCTGCTTATCTTTATCGCTGGCTGGGCCATCGTATCGCTCAAGAAGATGGCGGTCCCGCGGATTGTGCTGATCGCTTCGTTGGCGTCATCCAGCACCGGTTTGATCTCGTTCTGGAACATATTGAACAAGCGGGCAGACTGGATGATCAGCAGAATTGCGGAAAAACCGATGACCAGCAGCTCAAAACCGAGAAAGATCACAAAAATATCCCGGATGCGGGCGGTGGGGCTGGTCTCAAGCAGCAGGTAGTAGACCGTACCTACCATGCCAGCGAGCAGCACAACAGCCGCGATCCCGATCCCCCATTTGGCGCCGGCGCTGAGCTGTGATTCTTCTTGAGTATGTTCTGAGATCACTTCCATGTCGTAAGTATTATAGCATAACCAACCTAGTTCCCCAAAAACAGGCGGAACCATTCGGTGAGTACATCCTGGGCGGGTTTTCCGTGTGCCGATGCCGAGGGATCATGCGATTCCATGGGGGGGTACCAACCCTGGGAAATTACCCCGGCGACCCAATCTTGATACTCGATCGCCGCCATCACTGCGGTGTACAGGTCGGCCTGCACCTGCAGGTCAACCTTCGGCTGCAAATTGGCGACCGGTCCCTGGAGCAGCGGGGTGGGGTCCAGGCAGGTGGGGTCCTGCAGGCTGGTGGGGATGCAGGAAAGATCGCTGCCGGCCGCAGATGGATATGCCAGTGAAATAATCACCGGTTTTCCGACCTCGTCATAAAACGGTTGGATGTAGAGCTCCATCAGCACGGTGGCCTGTGAAGTCATCGATTCGATCGAAGCGCCGCTCTGGGTGGTCAGCGGGGCGTCCCACTGCAGGTAGACCTGATCAACATCCGCCAGAACGGATTTGGGGGCATGTTCCAGCATGCTGACCGGGATGTGCCAGGCGAGCTTGCCGTGATAGCGCTCCCTGATATCTTCGATAATTGCCAGCCATAAGCTCTCGACATTGCCGGGGAGGTGGTAGTTTTCCAGGTTATCGGCGATGGGCAAGGAAGGCAGCAGCCAATCTCCACCAAGCACGAGGGTTTCGGTTTCAGTTTTCTCGGCAAGGTCGGCGTACTGCAAAATGAATTTGCGGTACTGCTCAAACCAGGCCAGCCACCAGTTCTCGTCGGTGGTATCTGCCGCCTGCCACCATTGCGTGGCAGTGCTGCTGAAGCGCATCTGGGGGAACAAGCCGGTTTTCAGACCGAGGTCGTGGGCGGTTTCGAGATTATGAGCAGTCTCATGCCAGCGGGGAGATGATTCGATCCGCGGTGAGAACAACACCGGCAGCCTGGGACCAACCGCAACCCAGCTCGGTGAGAAGATTACCTGAGCGGCATTGGTGCCGCGTACATCGAGCAGGGATTGGTCGATAAATTCGTTCCAGCTGGGGAAATAATAGGGTGAAAAAGCGATCCCCGTGAGAAACTGATCGTCGCGCTGCTCAACATCTTCGGGGGCGGTGATCGCCGGTTGAATTTGTTCAATCTGCGACCAGTATAGAATCTCATCGTTTTCCAGGTTGGTCTCGGAAAATTGTGTGATCGTTTCACGACCCGGACCGGAGCTTTCGTTCCCGGGCTGGTAGCTTCCGCTGCACTGACCGTTGCGGCAGTAGCGGTAGGCGATCGGTCCGGCAAAGTTCTGCGGGCTGATCAGGGGATAGACCCACTCGTTGTCTCCGACCGAGTACATCGGCAGTCCGGGCATCCAATTGGCCAGCTGGAATTGAATACTGACCACGTCATCATTCGGGGTGGTTTCCGGCGCGGTTACCGAGAACCAGATATCGGCGGTCTGGCTGGTTTTCCAGGTGGCAATCTCGTCCTGGATCACCACCGGTTCCCCGTCTGAGGGGAGCACCAGCCGGCGGGTAAAATAATTGCCTTTGGGATCGTGTTCGGCGTTCCAGAAACCGTCGCCAAGCGTATATTTGTATAAAATTTCGGTTTCAGCGGGCAGGCGGATCTTTAATGAGTAGTAGCCGGCTCCGTTGGAGGTCATCAGCGGCATCTGGTTAATATCACCGCTGACCCCTGCGCCCAGGTTTGAAAAGGTATTCCCGAGCTGTACCAGGTTGCCGGTCATCCGCATTGGCGCGCCGTCAATCGTGCTCTCGGGCGCAGAAACAATAAATGAAACCTCGACCCAGCTGCTCGGTTCGAGAAAAAGTTCGGAAGGGGTGGACGCATCCGCGGCAACCACGGCTTCCTGCTGGAAGACCTTGTAGCTGCCATCGATTGGATAGGCGACCAATGTATGCTTCCCAGGTTTTAACGGGTAGAGGGTGAAGCGTCCGCTGCCGTCTGAGAGGGTTTGCAGGCCGCCGGCAGTGATGAGCACATCTGCCAGGCGCAGGCCAGTATTGCGATCTTCGACAAATCCATCGATCCTGCCTGCGGTGGTGCTGCTGTTGGGCGCATCTGCCCAACCGGCGATCAGGTCATGCGTTTCTCCGGGGTCGCGCACCAGGTACATCCGGTAGCGGACTTCGCCGTTGTTCAGGTCAGTTTCGGGGATTTGGGAGCCATTGAGATTGCGTTCGTAGTAATACTTGACCACCGTGTCGAGATTGAAATTGATCATCACGCCATACAGTCCCTCACCGAACGACGCCATCTCCACCCGGGTCTGGTTGTAGGGCAATCCGGTGACTTCATCCTGGATCACCAGATTAACGGTTTCTTCTGGGGAAATACTGGCAGGCAGGTAGGCCCAAAATGTGATCTGAGCGCCATCTTCGCTGCTGCTGTCGCTGACTGACGTGCTTTGATAAGAGACTGGGGCGTCGTCGGCAGCGATACCACAGCTGCTGATCACCACGCCAAGTACAAGGGCTAAAAATAAATATTGGATTTTCCTGATCAAATCCGTCCTCCCGGCGAGGTCCTGTATTTGATACTCAAGGTCGTTGAGTCCGAGACCTGTTCGCTCGTCCAGACTGATCTAAAGGAACACCCTTAAAATCAGTCCTCGGTTTCTGTTGTTTTTCTACCCCGGGCAACAAACGCCATTAAAATGCTCAACCCATATAACGCCCATAGCGGCACTAAGACGATTATCATATTCCACGGATCGACGGTCGGGGTAATCATCGCTGCAAGGATAGTAAGCAAGATTAATGCCAATCTCCACTGTTTGACCAGCGTTTCGGGTTTGAGAATTCCCATCGAGGAAAGAAAGAAAGCGATCAGGGGGAATTCGAAACAGAATCCGATCCAAAACATTAACCCGGTGACAAATTTGAAATAAGACTGCGGGCGCAGCTCTGCCTGGATGCCCATGAAATTGGTGAGCACTTCGAGGGCGGGTCCCAGCATCAGGCTGTAGGCGAAGTAAGCGCCGCCGACGAAGAATACCAGCACAAAAGGCAGTCCGAGCAGGCCGGTAAGGCGTGCCTTGCGCGTGATCCCGGGACCGACAAACGCCAGGATTTGGAAGAAGATGTACGGCAGCGAAACTGCCAGGCCGGTCATAAAAGCGATCCGCATCACAGTGCCGACAGCTTCGGTGACTTCAATTGCTTTTAAATCTGTCACCCCGTTTCCACCGAGGGGAATGGCCAACCAGGCCATAATATCTTCAATGAACACGAAAGCAACCACACTGAAGATCAAGGCTGAGGCCACCGACTTGAATACCGCTTTACGTAAATCAACAAGGTGGACGATCAATCCCTCCCAGAATGAGCGTGGGGAATCAACAGCTTTGCTGATCGTCTCGGTGATTGGGGTATCCTCAGGGTCGGGTCCCAGCAGCTGACCGAGTGGGGTTTTGTTAAACAGCTTTTTTAACCAGCGGAATGGCGCGAAAATAATCCTGAAAATTTTTCGGAAGAAATTTTTCATTGGTCTTTCTCTTTGTCGTTGGGCTTTTCATCTGGGGGAGATGGCTTTGGCTCTTCGCTGGCAGCCTGCGCAGGTTTGCTGGCGGCGGGTTCAGGTTTTGCTTTTAAATCAGGAATGCCCAGATCAGGGACTTCGCCAATCAATTGGTTGGGGTCAAGCTCGTCTTTCAGTTTGTCTAATTCTGCCTCACGGGCCAGCCGGGATGGCAGCCCGCGCACTTCCCTGCTGATTGATCTGACTGCGGACCATCCCTCAGACCTGGTGACTTTATTGATCCACTTACCAATAGTTCTTCCGGTCTTCTCCAGGTCTTCTGGTCCTAATACCAGAAAGATGATCACGAGAATAATGACGATTTCAAGGGTGCCGATTCCTAATATGTTCATAGCTGTGGTGGTTACTCCTCCGGCGGGGGTGGGGTGCTCAGTTCCGCCTGCAGCGCGGTGCGGATCTGGTGTTCCTGGGCGGCCAGACTGCCCAGCACGCCGTTGATGAACCTGGGCGTGCTGTCTGAGCCGTAGATCTTGGCAAGTTCAATTGCTTCGTTGATCGCTACTTTGATCGGGGTCTCGTGCTTAACTGCAAACTCCCAAAGGGCAATTCTCAGCAGGTTGCGGTCGATGATCGAAACCTGATCGATTGGCCATTCGGGAGCGTGTTCGGCAATATGCCGGTCGAGCAGCTCGCGGATTGGAGCAATACCTCGCACAATATCAATTGCAAAATCCTGCAATTTCTCTTCAAGTTCGGTGATAGAAACGTGATACTGCAGCACTGTTCCTACTCCGTGCCCGGTCATATCCAATTCGTAAAGTGCCTGCAAGGCGATTGCGCGAGCCCTGGTACGTTGCTTCATAAAGTGATCTTAAACTTCCTCATCGTAATCGATATCCTCGATGTGAACATTGATCTGGCCGGGTTCCATCCCCACCATTTCAGAGATCGCCCGGGCAACTTCCTTTTGAATGTTGCGGCTGACTTCTCGGATGTTCACTTCTGCTTTAAGGATCACATGAATGTCTGCATTGACAGAATTATGATCAATTTCAATTTTTACGCCTTCATTATCGCTGCCGCGATGCAGAATTCGGTCAACCACACCGGGGGTGGAGCTCATCCGGCTGACGCCGTCTACCTCCAGGGCAGTCAGGGCGGCGATGTTCAAGAGCACATCAGGGGAGATCGTGGTCTGACCCGATTGCGGGGTTTGAGTGGCTTCAGTCATTGTTCCTCCAAACTGGTCTTTGATCGAAACTGCGCTTCGATTTGAAGCAGGGCTTCGATTAGATAATACAGTAAGTTTTTGTTAGAACATTGCCATGCCGCCATCGACGGCGAGGCATTGTCCGGTGATATAGGCTGCTTCATCAGAAGCGAGGAAAGCAACCGCATAAGCAATTTCTTCAGCTTCTCCCTTGCGTCCCAGGGGGATCATTTCGAGCATCTTTTCCTGGTATTCAGCAGGGACATCTGCCCAGATGTCGGTCTCCACAATCCCGGCGGCGATGGCATTCACGGTGACCTTGCGGGCGGCAACTTCTTTGGCCAGCGCTTTGGTGAAGCCAATCTGCCCGGCTTTAGAGGCTGAGTAATTGGTCTGCCCGGCGTTGCCGACCTGCCCGGAAATGGAAGCGATGTTGATGATCCGTCCGGAGCGCTGGCGAACCATCGGGCGCACCGCAGCTTTTGAGCAGTTAAAGGTGCCTTTCAGGTTGGTATCCTGCACTGCGTCCCAATCGGCTTCGCTCATCATCATGATCAGCTTGTCGCGGGTGATCCCGGCATTGTTCACCAGGATATCGATCCGTCCAAATTTTTCGACCGCAGTTTTGATCAGGTCAGCTGCCTGGTCGAAGTCGGAGATATCGGCCTGTACGGCGATTGCCTGCCCTCCGGAAGCCTGGATTTCTGCGGCGACTTCTTCCGCTTTGTCCGCCGAGGCGGCATAATTGACCACAATCTGTGCGCCGCGTTTGGCGAGTTCCAGGGCAATCGCTTTTCCGATTCCACGAGAGCCGCCGGTTACCACGGCGACCCGTTCAGCCAGGGGTTTGTTTAGGGTAGTGTTCACCTGTACTCCTCGTTCTAAAAGGTATTATACCAAGATTAGCAAGCCAAAATTGGCAATTAAATGGGGTTAATTAAACTCTGATATTTGTATGTGATGCTATGTGGTTAGACTCTCAAAATCTTCGGGTTTGCCCAGGGCGATCTGGCTGGTTCCCCGGTCAATTCGCCGGGTGAGACCGCTGAGCACCTTCCCGCTGCCCAATTCATAATAGCGGGTGATCCCATTTTCGATCAGGTACTCGATCGTCTCTGTCCAGCGCACCCGCGAGGTGAGCTGGGCCTGCAGTTCCTGGCGGACATCTTCGGCGGTTTTCAGCGGCAGGGCGGAAACATTGCCGATCACCGGCACCTGCGGCGCGTTGATCTCGGTATTGTTGATCGCTTCCATCAAACCTTGCTGGGCATCCGCCATCAGGCTGGAATGCACGGCCACGCTGACCTTGAGGGGGAGCGCTCGCTTGGCGCCGGCGGCTTTGGCCAGCTCAATTGCCCGGTCGACGGCATCCTGCGAGCCAGAGATGACCACCTGGCCGGGGCAGTTGTCGTTGGCGATCGTCACCGGCTGGCCTTCTGCGGCGGCTTCGGCGGTGATCTCTTCAAGCTGGTCGAGGGTGAGACCGAGAATTGCGGCAATCCGCCCCGGGCTTTTGACCCCGGCCTCGCGCATCCGCTCGCCGCGGGCGCGCACCAGCAGCAGGCCCTGCGCAAAGCTGAACGAACCGGCGGCGGTCAGCGCAGAAAATTCGCCCAGTGAGTGCCCGGCCATATACTTCGGCTGCACCTCGGGGTGGCGGTCTTTCAGCACCTTCCACACGGCAATCGAGTGTACATACAGGGCAGGCTGGGTGTTGGCGGTGTCGTTGAGTTCTTCCGCGGGACCTTCCCAGGCCATTTTCGAGAGCGGGAACCCGAGGATCTGGTCAGCTTGCTCAAAAACCTCCGCCGCAAGCGGGAAGGTTTCTGCGAGCTCTTTTCCCATCCCGACGGCCTGCGCCCCCTGGCCGGGAAACAAAAATCCGAGTGATTGAATTCGATTTGTCATATTCCCATTAACACGCCTGAATAGGGGTTAGTTGCGAGCTGGGATGGCGTTTTTCCCTGGGGATGGGATGATCTTATCTGGTTAAACAAAAATCGAGCCTGAAGCCCGATTTTTACAGTCGAATATTAATTTATTCAGTGACTAATCACGTTCGATGCTGACAACCTCACGGCCTTTGTAGTGGCCGCAGTTGGGGCAGACGTGATGGGGAAGCCTGTTTTCACCGCAGTTGGTGCAAGCAACCAGCTTGCGGGCCTTGAGCGCATCGTGCGCCCGGCGGCGGTCCCGGCGACCTTTAGATATTTTTCGCTTTGGCAGCGGGGTCATGGTGTACTCCTAATAATTTATTAGTTCAAGCAACACCCAATTATAGTGATACCATCGAATGCTGTCAAGCAATCCGCAGAGGAAATTTGGGGGGCTGCAGGCTGATTTGATCGAAGGAAAGTTTCGATTTTCTCTGCAAACTATTAATTGATTGATTACCTAAAATGGAGACCGCTGTCCCGATGACCCCTAAATCCATAAATTTGCTATGGGATTTTCGAAAAGCCTGCAGACAAGGCATCATTTAGGTGTGTTTTTCAATTCTGGCTTTTGGTATATACTGATTTATGAACATTATCCAGTCCTACCCACAGGCAGGTACGGCAAGCCGTTGGGCAGTGGTGTTGAGAATAAAATTCAAAATTGGTCACAATGCTAAAGGACAAAGTATTCAATGGCGAAAGGTAAATCTAAATACAACAAAGAGTTAAATGCTGCCATTTTGCAAGTAGTTGAAAATCAAATTCGAGATGATGAACCACAGGAAACGCGGCAAACGTATGAACGACTAAAAGCATCTGAATATTCAGAGAAAGAAGCGCGAGATTTAATTGGTTGTGTAGTCAGTAGTGAAATATTCGATATGCTAAAGGATAAGAAGCCTTATGACCACAACCGTTTTATAGCGGCTCTAAAACGATTACCTACTTTGCCATGGGAGTAGGATGGCAAGGTAGGGCGTTAAATGCAAACTTTGGCTCAAAATAAGCAGCAATCGAAGTAAAAATGCAGGCAGGTGAGCACAGCTC
>JBDLJU010000048.1:0-16151 GCA_039714215.1 Chloroflexota bacterium
CCTGATCCGCGCATGGAGCGCCTGGTAGGCATCTACCAGCCGAAGAAAACCACCCCGGCGAAGATCAGCTATGCCGATATTGCCGGCCTTGAAGGCCGCGGCCAGGGAGATATCTCCGGTCAGCTGCGCAACGAGATGGGCAAAATGGAAGGCTTTATCCACGTGGTGCGCTGCTTTGAAGACGAGAGCGTCCCCCACGCCGCGGAAAGCATTGACCCCGCCCGCGACATCGCCAGCATGGATGCTGAATTGCTGCTCAATGATCTGATCTCCGTAGAAGCCAAGCTTGAACGTCTCAACCTTGAGGTGGGCAAGGGCGGCCGCGATAAGACTGAAATTCAGCGCGAGCTGGCGCTGTTTGAGCGACTGCAGGCGCATTTGTCTACCGACGAGCCGCTGCGCATGATGGAGTTGAACGCCGAAGACTATAAACAGGTCAGCGGCTACCAGTTCCTCACGCTCAAGCCGATGCTGATCGTGCTTAACCTTGGTGAGGGTCAGGATGCCCCAGATGTGGCATCCGTGGTGCAGTCTGCGCCGGTGGTGCCTTTGCAGGGGATGCTTGAAATGGAAATCGCCCAGCTGGATACCGAAGAGGCTGAGATATTTTTGTCTGAGTACGGCATTGCAGAACCGAGCCTCAATCGCATGATTCGTGAGTCTTACGATTTACTCGGCCTGCAGTCGTTCTTCACCGTTGGTGAAGACGAGGTGCGCGCCTGGACGGTCAGCCGCGGCGTGCGTGCGCCGGAAGCGGCGGGCGTGATCCACACCGACCTGCAGCGTGGTTTCATCCGCGCCGAAGTGGTCTCCTATCATCTGCTCAACCAATTGGGCAGCTGGAATGAAGCGCGTGACCAGGGGAAACTGCGCGTCGAAGGCAAAGAGTATATAATTCAAGATGGCGATATTATGAGCGTGCGCTTCAACGTATAAAAGGAGCTTATGTCCGAACTCCCGCTGGACCAGGTGCTGCAAGGGGACTGCATTGAGGTATTGTCCTCGCTCCCCGCAGAAAGTGTAGACCTGATCTTTGCTGACCCCCCGTATAATCTGCAGCTGCAGAAAGAATTACTGCGGCCAAACCAGACGCGGGTGGATCGGGTGGATGACAAGTGGGACCAGTTTGAGGGATATGCGGCCTACGACGCCTTTACCCGAGCATGGCTGACAGCCTGCCGGCGGGTGCTCAAACCGAACGGCACGTTGTGGGCGATTGGGACGTATCACAACATCCACCGGGTGGGGGCAGTTTTGCAGGACCTGGACTTCTGGACACTCAACGAAATCACCTGGATCAAAGCAAATCCAATGCCAAATTTCAGGGGGATGCGCTTTGCCAATGCCCATGAGACCTTACTGTGGGTGCAGAAGAAGCGCGGCGTGAAATACAGATTTAACCACCACACAATGAAAGCACTCAACGGGGGCAAGCAGATGCGTTCTGACTGGCTGCTGCCGATCTGTACTGGCAAAGAGCGCCTCAAGGTCAACGGGGAGAAGGCACACTCCACGCAGAAACCGGAATCCCTGCTCTTCAGGGTAATCACCTCCAGCTCGGACCCCGGGCATGTGGTCTTAGACCCATTCTTCGGCTCCGGTACCACCGGCGCGGTGGCCAAACGCCTGCACCGCCGTTGGCTTGGGATCGAACAACGGCCGGAGTATGTCGAGCTGGCCCGCAAACGGATTGAAGCAGTTGTCCCGGATGAGTATGATCAAGAAATATATATGACCCACGAGCCGCGTCGACTGCCGCGTCTGGCATTCGGACGGCTGGTGGAAATGGGCCATCTTCCCCCGGGAACGGAACTGTATTATCAAAAGGCGCAGGACAAGAAAGCAACCGTACGCGCTGACGGTACCCTGCAGTTGGGCGCGGAGCAAGGCACGATCCACAGCCTGGCAAAACAGCTGATGGACGGTCCCGCAAACGGATGGCTTTGCTGGTATTATATGGACCCGACAAGCGGAGAGCTGGAAAAGATAGATCTGCTCCGCGAGCAGGTTCGGAATGAGCTGTATCAAATCGAAGAATAGAGAAATAGCGTTATGCGAAAAATAATTATTATTGGTTTTGGCTTGGTTTTATTAATCTCAGGGTGCACGACAACGGCGGATACTTCACCCAGCCATACGCCGACTGCTGCTGCTCTCCCCCTACTCCCCACAGAAACCCCGCTGCCGAGCAGCACGCCGCTCCCGACCGCCACTCTGGAACCGTCGACCGCGCTGACCGCTACCGTGTGGACGACTGATCCGTATGTCTCGATCATGACCTACCACCAGTTTGCCGCCAACCACGCGGAGCGATCGAAAGCATTGAAAGTGCGTTTTGAGGATTTTGAAATTCAACTGAACCGGATGTACGACGCAGGGTTCAGCCTGATCAGCTTAGATGATTGGATGTCGGGGAATATGGTGGTGCCGGAAGGCCGCCGCCCCCTGGTCTTCACCATGGACGACCTGTATTTCAACAACCAGCTGCGCCTGGATGAGAACGGAGAGCCGCGGCCGGATACCGGGATCGGGATCCTCTGGGAGTTTTACCAGGAGCACCCCGACTTTGGTTTCTCCTGCGCATTGTTCCCTAACCTGGGCAACAAACTGTTCGCCGATCCATCGAAAGATACCTGGGAAATGGAACTGGCCGAGGCGATTGTCTGGGGGATGGACCACGACTTGATGCCCTACAACCATTTTTACACCCACCCACAGCTGGATATTTCTGAACCTGGGGCGATTTTGTGGGAGGCAGAAAAGAATGATATTTACCTGCGTGAGCTGATCACGATGGCGGGGCGCGAGGATTTGATCCCGGAGTTGGATAATATTTTAGCGCTGACCTACGGGGTATGGCCGCGCGGCAATGGGATCAATGTGATGCTGTCCTATACCAACCCTGAGGGTGAACCGGTGCGCGGGGTGATGGAGATTGGTCCGATCTCGGTGGTAGGCAACCAACCGCCGGTATATGCACCGGATTATGATCCAATGATGATCTTACGGCACACTGCCAGCCCGAGCTCGATCGATTATTTGATTGAGCATGCCGAGGACTACCCCAGGGCGCAGGCCTGTGATTTGGGGATGGTCCCCGACCGCCTGCTTGGGGATGCTGAAGGATTGGGTCAATTTGTGCTTGAAACCGCCACCACCAACGGCTGTGCCGACGGCGTGTACGTGGTCAATGAGATGTTGTTCAGAATTGACATGGGGAGTGTGGAAGTGTTGGTTGGTAGTCGCTAGTCAATAGTCGATAGTCTTTAGTCGCTAGTCTATTTATTGAATCTTTCACCCGAAATGCGGGTGTTCCACGATCAACTTATTGTAGAAAAAAAGAGATCCATGCCCCGGAGGGTATGGATCTCTTGGCACCAGTAATTAAGAGTTTAGATGTCGTGTTAGTCCGAAATATTACCTGGATGATTGGATGAATTTCGGGAACTGGATCAAAGCGGGGAGTTTTTCTGCCCAATTCGAAGAAACTGCTGAGTTCAGTTATAATCAGAGGATGGAACGAAAACGGGAAAAGCAGCGGGTGTGGATCGAGCTCTTGCTGGTGATTTTACTGCTGGCGGCATTTATCGCCCCGCGGGCAGTGGACCTGGACCGCTTCATCACGATTGATGAAGGTTTGTGGATGTATCACTCCTCGCAGTTTTACTACGCTCTGGGACAGCGCGATTTTGAGCACACCTTCCAGCGCTTTCACCCGGGGGTGACGATGATGTGGGCGGGGACGTTGGGCTTCCTGGATGAGTTCCCGGAGTTCCGCAGTCTGGGGCAAGGCTATTTTGGCGACGGCCTGCAGCTGGGAGAATTTTTAGAAGCGCAGGGCGTTTCTCCGCTGGCGTTGGTGACCGCCGGGCGGGTGTGGATGATTGCGCAAAATGCGGTTTTATTCTTGCTGGCCTACTGGGCGCTGCGGCAGTTTATTCCAACGGCTACCGCGCTGCTGGTCTTCACGCTGATTGCTTTGGAGCCGTTTTATCTGAGCCTGAGCTACATCCTGCAGATGGATGGCTTGATGGCGAGCTATATGCTGGTCTCGATGCTGGCGCTGCTGGTCTACCTGTATGCCTGGGAAGGGGATGAGCATGCCGGTAAAAAGCGGGTCTTTTTGCTGCTCTCAGCGGTGACAGCCGGCGGGGCGATCTTGACCAAAGCGCCGGCGGTGTTCCTGGTGTTGTTTACCGGGTTGATGCTGCTGATCCGCCAGGTAGAAGAAAAGGGCTTTTCTCTCCAGGCTTTAACCCAGCGCATGGTGCTCCCAATGATGATCTGGTTGGCTGCTGCCGGGGTGGTGATTGTGGCGTTGTGGCCGGCAATGTGGGTCGACCCGCTGGGGATGCTTGGCGATATTTTAGCAAATTCTGCCAACCGGCTGACAGCAGGGATTCCCTTCCGTTTGTTTTTTAACGGCGAGACGTTGAATGCCAGAGATTTCGGCTGGAGCTTTTATCCGCGGGCTTTCATCTGGAGAAGCTCTCCGGCGGTGTTGGTTGGTTTGGTGGTCACGGCGGCCGCCTGGGTGAAGCGCTGGGGCTTGTTCGCTCAAGAAAAGGTACGCCGGATGGCGGTTGGTTTGCTGCTGGCGGCGTTGTTCTTTATGGTTGAGATGAGCCTGGGCGAGATGAAAATGGACCGCTATCTGATCCCGGTCGGTTTAACGCTGACCTGCGTGAGCGGCCTGGGGTGGGCGGCGCTGGCGCAGCGGGTTTCAGAGCCAGGGAAGCGTCTGCCGAAATTTAACGGCGTGCGCAGCCGGGCATTAATCTTAATGGCTGTGCTGCTCGCAGGCTGGCAGCTTACTCAACTGGCGAGTACATTCCCATATTATTATGCGTATTACAATCCGCTGTTGGGGGGTACCAAGGGGGCTGAGGAGATGTTCTGGCTGGGCTGGGGAGAGGGCCTGGAGCAGGTCGGGGCATACCTCAACGAGCAGCCCAATGCGGAGCAGCTCTCGGTGATGTCGATGCATGCCTATGGGCCGCTGTCGTATTATTTTGATGGCGAATCGGTTGGTAAACCGTGGCCTGAGGATTTAACTTTCGATCTGATTGAGAATCTGGACTACATGGTGGTTTATGTCAGCGACCGGCAGACGGGGCATCATCCGCTGATGCTGGAGGTATTGGAACCGCTGGCACCCGAATTTGTGGTGGAGATCAACGGGGTGGAGTATGCGCGGTTGTATAAGCTGGCGGAAGTCCCCGCGGAGGGATGGGAAATGCTGCGGGCTGGCCTCGCGGGGGAGTGATTGATGGAGGTGAGGAATCGTTTCAAAGCTCACCGAAGCTGCTGACCAACCAGAAAATTTTGGCTGAGATTTGATAATAAGGCGAAATATTTCGGCTTTAAATTTTGATTGTTCATCAGGGTGTTCGGATGCTCTGTTTATCCTTGCGATTATGTTGTAAAATGAGTGGGTTCAATCCTGGCACCAACACTATTAATTTCATCGGAGCAAACTTGGCAGACTTAAGAAAATACTTTACTGGTAGTTTGGGGAGATCAATGAAAATTGATAAGATGGATGCAGCCGACTGGGTGCGGGCGGGGGATGGGCAGTTCACTCAGATTGATCCCAAAGTGGTAGATTTCAAAGGTAAGCTAACCAAATACACGCCGCAGAATATGGATATTTCAATTTTGCTGCGCGACGAGTTAAACTGCACGATCTTGTTCTTTGGTAAGCGGGTGAATGCCGGCTATCAAGCGGGGGAGGATAAATTGGTGATTACGATCCCAAATGGGCCGCTGAAGGGGTCGGTGGAAATTTACAAAAGGGGCAGCGGCACAGAAATCAATCTGCTGGTGTTTGGGGGCTACCCGCTTTTTATTCACCCGGCGGGAGTTTAATCTCTACATAACTAAAAGATTTAAATAGCTGGGCGCAGGCGCCCAGCTTTTTTTGGATTAATTGTGAATTTACTCTGCGGGGGTAAAAACCATGCTCCCGCCATCAGCCCAGAGGTTGAGGTAAAGCTGTCCGTCCTGGATTAGATAGGAGGCGACTTCACCAAGCAGGGTGAGGAAAGTGTTGTAGTGCGAGTCTGGTCCGCACTCGGCGAGGGTGGTAATTCCCGGCAGCAAGGTGAGCGAGCTGCCTTCGAGGGTGTAACCTCCGGCGGCGTGGTTGCAGTCTGCTTTGGCGGCATAGCTGCCGTCCGGGTTGAGGGTGAGGGTGTACAGGGTTGGGTCAGCGATGACGATGTTGTTCAATCCCGCGGTGTCATCAAAACGGATCCACTGCCAGGTGATCTCAGTAATTTCATCGCTTTGCTCCACGGGGGCGGGAGCAAAAATCAGTTTGCCGCCACCATCTGCAAGGTTAAGTACGAGGTGCTCGCTTTCAACCGTGAAGTCTGCGGCGGAGAATAAAAATGCGAGGTAGGCGCTGTCCAGGGAATCCGGCGGGCACATTGCCCGGGTGATTGGACCTGGTTCGAAGGCGATCAAATTGCTTTCGCGTGTGTAGCTGCCGCGGGCCTGGTTGCAGTCTACGGTGGCGTTATAGCTGCCGTCTTCGTTGAGCAGCAAGGTGTACCGGCTGGGGTCTCCGACGAGGATGTTCTCATCTGCGGAGCTGCTTTCAAAGCGGAGCCACTGCCAGGAGGTCCCAGTGATGTCGATTTCTGCGATGATTTCCTCCGCGTCTCCTTCTTCGCTGGAGTCCGGCATGCCGAGGTTAAGCTCGTCGTTTTGGTTCTCATCGCCCGGATCGTTTTGCTCTGCGGGCTGGCTGGTGCAGGCGGTTAACCCTGAGAGCAGGATTACCAGGATGATCATGGTGGGGTTGAACTTTCTCATTTTAAATTTCCTTATTTCTACGTTTTTGGTCGAACGAAGTTCGATTTAATTTTCACGCATGGCTTGCTATTCATGAATATTGTTTCTGTTTTTTTAACCAGGGGTTAAACGCCAGGGTGTTCAAAAAAGTTCCCGTTACTTCACAAAGGTTGGTGTGAGAATAGTCCCCTGGAGAATTCGCCTACGGGTTTCCTGCTTCCAGCTGGCGGATCAGCTCCGGCAGTTCGCTGAGGGCGGAGATGGTGGCATCTGGGGTGATCTGACCGGCATAGCGGGCGTTTTCTTGATTTTTCGCCCGGCGGGTGATCCACACACTGTAAATCCCGAGCTGTTTAGCGCCGAAAATGTCTGGGCGGAGCAGATCGCCGACCATCAGCACCTGGCTGGGTCCCACATTCCAATTGTCGAGCGCTTCCTGGAAAATGGTTGGGGAAGGCTTGCGCATTCCGTTCTTGGCCGAGGTGAGGATGAAATCGAGTTCAGGTCGAAAGCCAGCCTGGTCGATCAATGTGCTGACATCCTGATGATTGGCGGCGTTGGAGATCACCCCGATCTTGTAGCCGAGCTGGTTCAACTCTTTTAGGGTTTTGAGGGCGTCAGCTTCAGCGTGCCAATCGGCCTGGGAAACGGCATACATCCGGGTCATCGCAGAGTTGAGGACTTCATCTGAAATCTCCGGCAAGCCGAGCTCGGCGAGCAGATCTGTTAATATCTTTTCCGTGGTGTGTTCGATCAAATCTTGATCGCGGCTGGCGTGGTAAGCACGCAGGCGTTGGCGGAAGAGGGTGGGAAAATCAAGGGAATCTAGTTTGCAACCTGCCTCGCTCAGCGCGGCGCTGACCGCCTGGTCTGAGCGGGTAAAGACATCCTCCCAGTCGCCGTCGAAGTAGAGCAGCGTACTGCCGAGGTCAAAAAATACACCGTAAAAAGCACCCATAATTAGTATTCCAGAGTTAAATCAACCAGATTGAGCAGCGGATCATTCGCTACATAGCGGTAAAGGTTTTCTACAAATAATTCGTTAGCGCGCTGGTTATACTGCGGGCTGAACCCCGCGACGTGGGGAGTGAGGATCACATTGGGAAGCGTCCAGAGCGGGTGATCGGTTGGCAGCGGTTCCACGGGGAAGACATCCAGGGCCGCACCGCCGAGGTGTCCGCTGTTGAGCGCGTCTACCAGTGCGGCCTGGTCAACCACAGAGCCGCGGGAAACATCAATAAGGAAAGCACCGGGTTTCATTGAGGCAAATTCTACCGCGCCGATGATTGCCTGCGTGCGGCGGGTGAGCGGGGTGGTGACCACCACAAAATCACATTCATTGACCATTGAGCGCAGCGCCTGTGGGGGGTAAAGACGGGTGAAATAATCACCATGGCGGTCGCCGATATCCTCGGGAATGTACCCAAGGTCTTCAGGTTGCTTAACATCTCGTTTGGTGGCAAGCACTTCGGCGCCAAAAACATGCAGCAGGCGGGCAACCTGACGGCCGATACTGCCGTAGCCAATAATTCCCACGGTGCTGCCGCGCAGCTCGCGGGGGACATAACGGGCAGTTTTGTTGGTCATCCACTCGGCGCGCTGCTGCAGGCTGAAGATGTCGGGGAGGTTGTGTCCCAGACCGAGCATCATGGTGAGGACATGTTCGGCGACCTGAGTGGCGTTGGCGCCGCTCATTGTGGTCAGCTGGATACCGGCTTGATTAAATATTTCCGCGTCACGGATGCGGTCGACTCCGGCGAGGAAGCTCTGCACCCATTTTAGCTGCGGGGCCTGCTCGGCCTGTGGAAGCGTGTACATCGTGTAGAGCACTTCCACTGTTTCCCACACTTCAGGAGGGACTTCACTGGCTTCGCGGGCATGGAGCAAATTGAGATTGAAGCGGTCGGAGACCTGGGAAATCTGGTCGACCAGTTCTTTGTCCAGCGGGAGGGTGATCAGGATGTTAATTTCTTCACTCATTTGTGGATAAACCTGTGGATAACCTTGTGGATATGGTTGGGATATCTGCTGAATAACCTGTGGATATCGATCAAATCTTTTGTGTACATATTTTACAACAAAGCTCCAATTTGAGGCGCATCTGACCTGTCCCAATTAAACGACCAACCTGGAATGGATTTTCACCCTCGAGCTTATTGCTGCCTGAAAACTACTCCAGACAAGGAATATTGTCTCAAAAGTTGATTGATCAGGCTATTTTTACGATATAATTACTACTTCGGATACTAACAAAATGGCAACTAAGAAAAGAAAATCAAACAACAATAATAAAAGCCTGCAGTCCAACGCCGATGCCGATCTCACCCGCCTGCGCTTACGCTTAAACAAAAAGCGTGAGTATATTGCGATCCTTGAGCTGGAACTGTTCAATACCCGCGTGGCTTTGCACGAATTCATGGTGATCTACCAGGAAAAAATCTCTCCCCTGGAGCAGCAGGTGCGGAATTTACGGCACAAGCTGTACAAAATTCTTGAATCGCAGCGCGAGGAAGACGAAGAAGAGCCTGCAGGATATACCCCAAAAGGCGATTTTTCCGAGGAAGAAGAACCGGAAGAGCCGGAAATTAATTACAAAGAAAACGGGGAGAACAACGGCTGGCGCAAGGTAGGCAAGCGCAACAAGAAGCAGCACAGCCCAAAAACAGAAGAGCAGATCCGCGCTTTGTTCCGTGAATTGGCCCGCCGCTTCCACCCCGATTTGACCACGGACCCCGAAGAGAAGAAATGGCGGCAGGAAATCATGACCCGGGTGAACCAGGCATATACCAACCGGGACCTCAAAGCGCTGAGGGCTTTGTCGGAAGAGCCAGATCGAGCGGTTGATTCTCCAGATCAGTCGAAAGAACAAGAAATAAAGACACTAAAACTCGAGCTCAAACGGCTGGATGGGGTGATCACTGACCTGAAAGCGCGGATATTCCATCTGGAAGAATCACCTGCCTGGCACCTTAAAATGGAGGCGCGGATGAAACGCCGCAGCGGGCACAACCTGCTGACAGAAATGGAGTCCAAATTCCAGGAGCAGATTGCCGACCTGCAAGAACGCCTGATCATTTTAGGGGTGGCGATTGAGGAAATTCAGGCGGCAGGCCAGCCTGCCTCAGCAGACCCGGTTGAGGCTGCCCCCAGCGGAGATTGAAGGATGGATCCCCTGCTTTCGACGCTGATTGAAGAAATTAAATTAAGCGGCAGCCTCCGTCAGGACGTTGCCGCTTTTCTTAACCATCACGAGTGCCCCAATACCGCGGCACATTCTTTCGGTGTCGCCGAAAAGGCAGCTGAGCTTGCCCGGCGCTTCGATGCAGACCCGGCGAGAGCCACCCTGAGCGCCTGGCTGCACGACATCAGCGCGGTGATTCCCAACGACCAGCGGTTAGAGGTTTCCCAGGCGCTCGGTTTGGAAATCCTCGCTGAAGAAGCCGAGGTGCCGCTGCTGCTGCATCAGAAGCTCTCTGCGCTGCTTGCTGAGCAGATCTTCAATGTCAGCGATCAGGGGGTACTCAGTGCGATTGGCTGCCACACCACACTTAAGGCCAACCCCGCGCAGCTGGATACCCTGCTGTTTGTCGCTGACAAACTTGCCTGGGATCAAAAAGGGACTCCGCCGTACCAGACCGAAATGGAGCAGGCCCTGGAAGAATCTCTCGAGCTGGCCGCATTCCGCTATCAAGATTACCTGCTGCACAGCGGGAAAATCCTCACCCCCCACCCCTGGATGCTGGACTCTTTCAGAGAACTATCTGAAAAATTCGGATAGAATGGAACCATAGAAAAGATTTGATTTATTAATCATTGCAGCCTACGAAGCACACCCTGAGGATCAAAAAATGAAACAGAGCGGAGCGCGCCCGGCTCAACTGGCAGGCACCTGGTATACCGCTGATCAAGAAACGCTTGCCGATGAGGTGAGCGCCTTCATCGAAGAGGCTGAGGTTCCGGCGGCTGATCGAGAGATTGTCGGACTGATCGCGCCGCATGCCGGGCACCGCTATTCTGGCCCGGTGGCGGGGTACGCTTACCGCACAGTACAAGGAGGCAGCTACGACACAGTTGTGGTGGTGTCTCCTTTTCATGATGGTCACCGTCACCCGCTGTTGACTACCGCGCACTGCTGTTACCAAACACCGTTGGGGGAAGTGCAGGTTGATCAAACCAGGCTAAAGGCACTGGGCGAAGAGCTCACCGAGCGTAATCAGCCGGGATTGCTTAACGTGGCCTACGACCGGGAGCACGCGGTGGAAATTCAGCTGCCATTCTTGCAGACTGCCCTTTCAGGGGAATTTAAGCTGCTGCCGCTGATGCTCTCTGGCGCGCAGACCGCTGCAGCGATTGATTTAGGGGAAGCGCTGGCGGAAGTTCTGGCAGGAAGCAGCAGCCTGCTGGTTGCCAGTACCGACCTCTCTCATTTTTATTCCGAAGAGGATGCCAATCAATTAGACCAGGCCATGCTTGAAGCGATGACCAGCTTTGATCCAAAAGAGGTGATTGCCGTGCAGCGAAAAGGAAAAGGCGAGGCCTGCGGTCTGCTGGCAGTGATCTGCGTGATCACTGCGGCGAAATTATTAGGCGCGGCTGACTGCCGGATCCTGAACTATGCGACTTCTGGGACAGTCAGCGGAAATTACAGCCGGGTGGTTGGCTATGGGGCTGGGGTAATCACCAAATAAACCCTTCCGGCTTGTTAGGGTCTTGCTGAATTAATTTGAACTGAAATCAAAACAGACCTGCTGGGGCATCGGCTGACAACCCGCCAGGTCTGTAAATATTTAATTGAAATGAAGTTACTCTGCTTTATATATCAATACCGCGCTCGCCGCCCGGTTGATGATTTGCTGGGTAACATTGCCCATCAACATCCCGCTCAGCCGGCGGGCGCCAGATTCACCCAAGACGATCAGATCATATTTCCCCTCATCCGCTTCTTCAAGGATGACTTCAACAACGTCTCCATGGCGGACTACGATTTCAGCAGCAATGTCGCTGTTGGCGAGGATCTCTGCGCTGTGGCGGAGGTGCTGTGCCAGGGGGGTATCGGTGACAAGCAGTTCCTCGATGGTTTCCTCCATCTCTCCCAGACCGGTATACATGCTGGGTACTGCCCCGGCGACATTGAGTAAGGTGGCTTTAATATTGGCGGTGCCAGCCAGCCTGGCGCTCAGTTCAACGATCGGTTCTGCGCTTTCAAAGCCGCCGGTACAGACCAGCATGCGTTCGAAACGGTCGCTGACTTTTCGGACCAGCATGATCGGGATCAGGCACTCACGGATGATCTTGTTGGTGAGCTGCCTGAAATCAGAAGGCCAGACTTTGCGGCGGCGGTGGACACCCATCAGCACCATGTCGAACTGCTCGGCTTCAAGTGCCTGGTTGAGCAGCATCTGGATATCGCCGATGGCAAAATTCTCTCTCATCTCTAACCCTGAGAAGATCTCTTTGAGGCAGGAGCTGCTTTTTTCCACTTCCTTGCGGTATTTTTCAGACGACGTGGCTGCCAGCACATCAACACTCGCGCCGGTTTGCCGGGCAACCTTGGCAACGAAGCGGGCTACATTGGGTTCAACAGTTTGGTTTGCGATTAGATACAGTAATTTCATAAGCGTAAACCTCGGGTGGTTAGATTGCGGCTCCTTCAATACCGAATAACTTTAAGATCACCATTAATGCGCCGATCAGCGGAAGAACGGAGAAAAACAAACGGATGCGAGGACCTGCGAAGTATCTGGTTGAGGCTGCGCCAATGATCGCGCCGATATTGCCCCCGGTTTGCATTACCAAGGCCATGATGATGTCTACGTTGCCCTTTAGTGCGTGGGTAATCGTGCCGTAACCTGCTGAGAAGATGATTTCAAATAAATCGGTCCCCACCGCTACATGGGTAGGAATGCCGAGTACGTAGACCAGCAGCGGCATGCGGATAAAGCCGCCGCCAACCCCCATCGCGCCGGCAAGGAACCCGGTGAGCAGCCCGACACCGATCACCAACCAGACCGAGATTTCTTCGATCCCGGAGGCAGGGAAAGACATCATTGGGGGGATGCGGATTTTGGAGACTTTTTTGCTGATCCCCTGAAAACCACTGACTTCCTTGGCATCCATAGCCCCGCTGTTAATCATGCGGATGGAGCGGATGCTTTCATAAGCAGTAAAGACGCTGATCAGCAGCAGCACGACAATATAGGCGATCCCAATCACGAGATCTGCCGACTGGCGCTGCTCCAGTGCTTCTATGACTTGAGCGCCAAATTCCACGCCGACAATCGTTCCTGCGATCATGATCACACCCAGTTTGATGTCCACGTTCCCCAGAGCGCGGTGGCGTTTGAAGGCCACAATCGACTTGCCGGTCATGTGGGCCATATCGGTGCCGACCACAAAATTCATCGGTACCCCGGTCCAGAACATGAAGGGGGCGGCCAAAAAACCACCGCCAACCCCAAAGAATCCGCCGAGCAATCCAACCACAAAACCGATCACGATCAGTGCAATTGGATCAACGGTAACGCCAGAGATCGGAAAAATCACAAATCAGCTCCTATTTCGAGGTCAGCCTGTGGAGGCCTAAAAAGTCAAACAGCCATGAGGTAATGAACTCCAGGAGCGCTGCCTGAGCAATGATCAAAAGCAAACCAACTAAAGCGTAAAGAGGTAAATTTTGATCGAACAACCTTTTCAACGGTTCCCCTAAAAAGAACAGTACGATAAAGAAAAAACCAACCAGCAAAATTCCATAAACACCTATCTCGATTACCATGTTCCGGGCCATCTGCCGGAAGGGGGGGAGGTTTGCTTTTTCAGGAGTACTTCCGTGATCCATCGATTATTTCTCCGATTGACTAATTGCTCCTCTTCTGGTGTGTCCAGATTGAGGAGAACAGATTGTCCTATTATAGCCGAGTTTATGTCCCAAAAAAAGTAATAACTTCATCTGAAGGAAATTAATATGTTTACAAAACCGAGCTTCCGCTTTCGTTTCTGAACACACACTTACCAGATATTATTTCACATTTAGTTGTTTGGTTATTACAGCCCAAGGTCATCCCAACATTAATTGAACAGAGCAGAAATCATTGAGAAAAACCTCTGAAAATGATCACCATACAATAAGATTACAGAAATCAAGATAAAACACGTGAAAACAGTTGCTGAGAATCCGTATATAGTAAATATTTTCTCCTCACGCGTTAGCTTTTGACCTTCTTTTACTTTTTTTCTGAGTTGATGACGCACGAAGTTGAATGATCGCTCTCGCAGCCTTGGTATTTCTAACCAATCCATTAAGATATAGTAACCATCATACTTAAGCAATGGATTCAGATTCAAGATTGTCCCTATGATGCAAAATGTCGCAAACTGGTAAAGGAACCCAGCCCAGGTAGTCACTGGAGAGACTAGCAATAAAAGGCTTGAAATCCCCCCCAAAACTAAACCCGCAATAGGTCCTGCCCAGGTCACCGCCAACCTTGGTTTACGTGGTTCCATCCAAATGTCGGTTGTATCCATGAAAAAGGCGACCAGTCCAAAATATAAACCCACACCTCCCTGGCGAACGGTGCGTCCATAATGTTTGGTCGTTAGTGCATGAGCGCTCTCGTGACAAAAGATGGCAAATAACTGTGCTAAATATAATGATACTAAACCAAATCCAAAAGTGCGGGAATTGCCCAATATAGATAGTTCTCCTCGCAATGTTAAAGCCACATAAGCCGGGAGTCCAAGAATGCTAATGAGAATTATCAAACCGATCATTGGCGGCCAAAAAAGCACGCGACCAATCCGTTGGTAAAACAAAGCATAAAACTTATCAACATTCTTGAAGGAGAATTCAGACTTAAAAAAGGACCGTAATCCCTTTTTTAGGTAGAAAATTATCGACTTGCGTTCAATCTCTGCTCTTGAGGCCTGATACACATCAACAGCAGGATGGATAAGCAGTTTGTGGTCCTCAAGCTGGTCAATAAATTCCATCAGGCCGCCAATGGCTAGAGTCTTATATTTTAAGAACATCTCAACGGCCAAATCCTGGACTGTATGCTGCCCATCCATCAATTCCCATAAATGTGCCTGCTGCTCATTCAACTTCAGGTAAGAGCCAAGATCTAGATTCTTTAAGACCCAATAGGTCTCTCCTTTGGTTGTTTCCAGTTTTTTTAAAGCCCAACCTTTTATTCTGACAGGTTTCGTTTTGGACACATCTCGAATTCTAGGTAAAGACTTCTCAGTCCTTGGTAAGATAATTGTTTCTTCCCCGAGTTCATCCCAAAGATTTATTTTTTCTGCTGGGGTCTTTGTCTTGGCGCGATGGAGTTGCTCAGCAACAAAGTTAAAAATATTTAACTCCTCTTTCCGTCGCACGAGGATTGTTTCTTTGGCGGATTTTTGCCAGATATTTGTCGGTTTGTGCTGGCGGTTTAATCGAATTGTTTCCTCATCCACGTTTTTCCATAAACCACTGGGTTTGGTAAGAATTTCACCCCAAAGACCTAATCCGTTTTCAAGGGCAGCAGGAATTGAAATGTCTTTAGATAATTGCCCCCAAATATCCTCAATATGATCACCTGGACGCTGTTTGTCATCCATGCTGGTCACCGATCACGGAATACTAAAGTTGTTTCCCCTAGTTCGATTAGGTCTCCGTTTACTAATTCAACTGGTTCTGTAATCCACTTAGCATTAACAATCGTTCCGTTTGCGCTGCCGAGATCGGCGATTAATATTTTTGATCCCTCTCGGAAGATTTCCGCTTGCGGGCGTGAGATTGCTCTGTCTTGTAAGTTGATATCCCAAACTTCTTTAGGTGAGGAACGGCCGATCACCATCTTATCGGAATGCAGCACAATCTGTTTGCCTTCTTGGTGACCGGAGCCAACCAATAATCTGGGTTGAGAGTTTTTCTTCGGTACGATGATTGTATCTTCGTCTGAAATCGGTTGCTCAACCTCTGATTCTTGCCTGGAAATATCATAGAAGTATATCGTCTCAATATCAATTAGGATCACATCCCCGTCTGTTAATTTGTAAAAATCTGATATCTTCTCCTGGTTAACATAAGTGCCATTCCGGCTGTAGAGGTCTTTGATCTGAAAAGCAGAATCACGCCATACGATCACAGCATGCTGCCGAGAAACCTTCTTGTTAGGGAATCGAAGGTCGTTACTTTCCAGACGCCCGATATCAATTACTTCTCCCTCGCGGAGGAAAAGAGTATGGGGGTTCTCTCCGATTGCTTGCCAACGGAGTACGGCAATGGCGTTATTTTCTTTGTGCTCTATTCGATTTCTATCATCATCCATCATCAAATAAATTCAGGCCAAGTATGGCATTTCAATCGGTTC